>JBEAVX010000063.1:0-9029 GCA_041160755.1 Pseudomonadota bacterium | reverse complement strand
ACGGTGGGGCCCGCCGCCGACCGCCGTGGCCCAAGGCCCTGCGGCGGGCCCCACCGTCGCGACGCCCGACGCCGTGGCCCAAGCCCGGCCCCGGTCCAACCCGAGCCTCCGCCTGCCCGATCCCGCGCCCACCGACGCGGCCTCGGAGTCCGGCCAAGACGGCCTCGCCTCGGCGGAGCTCGCCGCCGCCGCCCCGGCAGATCCCACCCGGGGCAGCCTCGGCGCCGGGGGCCAGCGGGGCCTCGACGCCGCGATGAGCTACCGCCTGCGCGCCAGCGACAAGCGGGTGCTCAGCCAGCTCAGCGAGCTCGCGCGGCTCAACGGCGGCCAGCTCATCGACGCCTCCACCGGCGAGGCGATGGACCTCCGCGCCTTGGACGGCGCCACCCAGGCCCAGGTCGTGATGCGCGTGCGCGCCGACCGGGTCACCGCGGCGACGACGGCCCTGCGCCGCTTGGGTGAGCTCGACTACCTCGCCCGCCGGGATGACCTGCTCTACGGCTCAGGCGCCGTAGACGTCGCCATCGACGTGCAGCTCAGCGAGGGGTCGCCCCGCTGAGCCGCGCCGCGTCACTCCCCCGGCTCAGGGGCTCGTGACGACGAAGTTGTCGAAGTAGCAGCCCGAGTCGGCGTCGTAGCTCCACACCCCGGGCTTGTTGAGGCCGATGGGGGAGGTGGACGCCTCGTAGTCCACGACCTCGACGCCGTCGAAGGTGACCGTGACGTCGGGGCCGACGACGGTGACCGCGATGTCGGTCCAGGTCTTGTTGCGGATGAGGCTGCGGCTGTTGTCGTCGGCCGCGAGGGTGGAGCAGGCGCCGCTCACGCAGCGGTAGAGCTCGATGCGGCCTTTGCCGCTGTAGCCGCCATAGAAGGCGTTGGGGTCGAGCCAGCGCACGAGCCAGTAGTTGGAGGCGTCGACGTACCCGAAGGCGAGGCCGCAGCCGTTGATGGCCCCCGTCGTCGCCGTGCCGTTCGCGTAGACCTCGGCGGTGACGGTGAACGACTCCATCTCGCCCATGTCGGGGCCGACGGCGACGGCGTTCGCGGCGTTGGACGACTCGTAGAGGTAGCCGCCAGACATCTTCCAAGCGCCGACGTTGCCGCTGCCGCTGAGGTCGGAGGTGGTCCAGCCGGTGAAGGCGCTGTCGTCGTAGTTGTAGCTGTAGACCGTGCTGTCGGCGCAGTTGTAGACGCCGTCGCCGTCGGAGTCATAGGCGCGGTCGGCGGTGGTGTCGGCGCTGCCGTCGCAGTCGTCATCGACGCCGTTGCAGACCTCGTCGGCGTCGGGGTTCACGGTCTCGTCCACGTCGTCGCAGTCGAGGTCGTCGGTGACCGTGCCCGAGGGCTGGTCACAGGCGATGGTCTCCAGGTCGGGGTCGCCGAAGGTGTCGCCGTCATCATCCGCGAACCAGCTCGTCGCGTCCACGGCGTCGCCGTCGATGTCGCCGTCGCAGTCGTTGTCTTTGTCGTCGCAGACCTCGGTGTTCGTCGAGAAGACGTCGGCGTCGGTGTCGTCGCAGTCCTTCTTGTTGCCGATGGCGCCGGAGGGCCGGGAGCAGGCCTTGATCACCACGCTGGCGTCGCCTTCGCCGTCGCCGTCGGCGTCGGCGTAGTAGGTCTTGGCGTCGCTGGCGCTGGAGTCATCCGTGAGGCCGTCGCAGTTGTTGTCGAGCTTGTCGCTGCACAGCTCTTTGGCGCCGGGGTTCACGGCGCCGTTGGTGTCGTCGCAGTCCGTGGCGTCGGCGACGGCCCCGGTGGGCGCCTCGCAGGACTCGCTCGACGCGCTCAGGTCGCCGTAGCCGTCGCTGTCCGCGTCGGTGTACCAGGTGGAGAGGTCCACGGCGTCGGTGTCGGTGACGCCGTCGCAGTTGTTGTCGGCGCCGTCGCAGATCTCCACGCCGTCGGGGTTGATCTCGGCGTCGGCGTCGTCGCAGTCTTGGCTGTCGGAGACGCTGCCCGAGGGCTGGGCGCAGGCCAGGAGCGTGTCGGTGGCGTCGCCGAAGGTGTCGCCGTCGTCGTCGGCGTAGAAGGTGGAGGCCGTGGACGTGTCGAGGCTGTCGTCGGCGTCGTCGGTCAGAGCGTCGCAGTCGTTGTCGAGGCCGTCGCAGACCTCGCTGGCGCCGGGGTTCACCGCGGCGTTCGCCTCGTCACAGTCGCCGGAGACCGCGGCGTAGCCCGGGGGCGTGGCGCAGCGCTGCAGCGAGAAGTCGGCGTCGCCGTAGCCGTCCCCATCCGCGTCTTGGTAGGCGGTCGTCGTCGTGCTCAGGTCGAGGCTGTCGTCGCCGTCGTCCTTGAGGCCGTCGCAGTCGTTGTCGGCGCCGTCGCAGACCTCCAGGCCGTCGGGGCTGATCGCGCCGTCTTTGTCGTTGCAGTCGTTGCAGGCGGGGAAGCCGTCGGCGTCGGCGTCGTCATAGCCTACGGAGCCGTCGCAGTTGTAGTCGTTCGGGTCCTCGCAGTCGGACTCTTCAGCGTTGGGGTAGAACCGCGCGTCGTTGTCGTCGCAGTCGCCCGCCGGGGTGACGTAGCCCTCGGGCTGGGCGCAGGCCTTGAGCGGCTCGTCATCGGCGCCGTAGCCGTCGCCGTCTTTGTCGGCGTAGAAGGTGGCGGGGTTGATCGCGTCCTCGTCGATGCTGCCGTCGCAGTCGTTGTCGAGCTCGTCGCAGAGCTCATCGGCGCCGGGGAAGATCGCGGCGTTCTGGTCGTCGCAGTCGGTCTCCGCCGTCACGCCGTCGCCGTCCTCATCGAGGGGCTCGGCGCTGTCGCTGTCACCGCCGCCGCTGTCCGCCCCGGCGCTGTCGCCGCCCTCGACGCCGGTCTCCTCGACCGTGCCGTCCGTCTCCCCTTTGCAGCCCGTCATCACCAGGGCGCTGAGGCCCAGAATCCACAGGGTACGCATGGCGCTCCTCCTTGATCGCCGGTTTGGGGGATAGTGTACCGTGCAGCGGCTCGTGGAGGGCATGTTCGATGGTGCAGCGGTGGAACATTCAGCCCAGGGTGGGCCTCGGACCGGCGCTCGTGGAGGCGGCGCGCGCCCGGGGCGGCCTGATCGTGGACGATCTCGACGCGGAGCGTGTGGTGATCCCCTCGCCCGGCGCGCCGGAGGCGGGGTTTGAGGCCCTCGGGAGCCTGTGGGGGCCGTTTGTCGAGGCGCCGCTGGCCTGGCTCCAAGCGCTCTCACCGCCCAGAGGCGCGAAGATCGCCGTGCTCACCGAACGCCTGGGCTCGCTCGGGTTGACCGTCGCCGGGGATCGTCCGGGGCAACGGGCGGCGCTGGCGGCGCGAAACATGGCGGCCTTGGCCTGGGCGCGGTCCATGGCCGAGCGCGGCGTGGCCCTGGTGCTCGTGGCGGTAGAGCCTCAGGCCGCGCCAAAGGCCGTCGCTGAGGGGGTGCTCGCGCGGCTGGACGAGCTGACGATGGCCAGCTCAGGCGCCTTGTGGAGCTGGGACGGTCGGCAGCTCCCGTGGTGAGCGGCGCCTCACATCGGGCTGCCGCTGCCGCCTCCGCCTGAAGACGGTGAGCCCGAGCTGACCGTGCTGTGATCGTCGGTGCCGCCGTCGTCGTTCTGGTAGTAGTTGCCTTGGCCGGGCTCCACCCGCACCATGCCGCCTCGGTACACCCGCACCACCCAAAAGTCGTCAACACCTTGGCCGACGGCGATCTTGTTGGCGAAGGTGAACTCCAGGTAACCGCCCGTGGAGAGCTCACCGACGGAGTTGGCGAGCATCCCGCGCGGGGTGAACAGGATCTGCTGGGTGACGGGCTGGAGCAGGCCCACATAGGTGGCGGCCTGGGCGGCGCCGGGCTGAAGGTCGTAGGTGCCCTCGGTCGCCATGTCGTCTACGCCGTCTACGTCGGCGTCTACGGGGAGGATGTCCCAGGTGGTCGAGCCCAGGGGGCGGTTGCCGACGGCGATGTTCCACGCGCCGCGCTGGTCTTGGCCGGGGTCGGCGTAGGCGTCGTCCCAGTCGGTGATGGTGAGCGCGGACTCGCGGTTGTTGAGGATGGCCTGCTGGCGGATGAACTCGACCTGCTGGGCGAACTCGTGGGCGACCTTGCGGGTGCGCATCCGGGGGATCAGCTCACGCAGGGAGCTGGTGCCCAAGGCCGCGAGGATCGTGATGATCGCCACGACGATCATCACCTCCAGGAGCGTGAAGCCGCGCCGGGTGTGCCGAGGGTGCTGAGGCGCGATGTGCCGCACGAGGACCTCCAGTCCCTGTTCCCGCTCATCCTGGCACAAGGCGGCGTCTTTGTCCAGTCGGGGCTTGACCTTACCCCGGCTCACCGGCCCACGTCACAGGCTCAACAGCCAGTCCCGCACCCGCTCGGCGGAGGCGCCTCGGTAGGTCTCTGCGCGTTTGGTGTACAGGGCCGCGAGCACCTTCTCCGGGTGAACGTTCTTGGCCTGCTTGAGCGCCCGGTAGGCCTTGTCGGAGAGCTCAAGCTCCTCAAACCGGCGTTTGATGTGGTCCCAGGCGGCGCGCTCGGCGGCGCGGAGGTAGCCGTCACGCGCGTCCGCCAGGGCCCGGGAGTCGCGGCCTTTGCCGGCGGTCGCCAGCTCCTTCACCAGCCGGTCGGTGAGCTGGCGCAGGGTGGAGGTCTTCGTGTCTTTGGGGATCTTCGTGTGCCGGGCGAGCTCGGTGAGCCAGGCGCTCCCGGTGGGGTCCAGGGGCTCCGGGGCCCGCTTGGTGTCGTCTTGGGGGGAAGGATCCCGGGCGACGAGGCCCTCGCTCGGGGCCAGCGCGCCCTTGAGCGCGTCACGAAGGGAGTCCATGGTGCCTCCGGTGGGGTCGTTGTGCGGCGATCGGGTTGACGGGGTGAATGGGTAACCATAAGAGAGCGGGTCTGCCGCCGGGGTGTGCCCGGTGGATGACAAGCCCTGCAGAGCCCACGATCTTCCGATCAATCCCCCTCTCAGGGTCATTCAACAGCACCGATGGAGCGTACTTAATGGCGCGTTATCGTGGACCCCGGCTCAAGCGTTGCCGGGCCGTGGGTGTGGTGCTTCCTGGCCTCGTCTCTCAGCGTACCCTTGGGAAGCGTGAGTATGGCCCTGGCGTTCATGGACAACGCCGGAAGGGGAAGCCCTCCGACTACAAGACCCGACTGATCGAGAAGCAGAAGCTTCGCTGGCACTATGGTGTGCTGGAGACTCAGTTCATCCGTTACATCAAGGAGGCCTCTCGCCGCCGTGGCCCGACGGGCCGTGAGCTGGTGAGCCTGCTTGAGAGCCGCCTGGACAACATCGTCTGGCGTCTTGGCCTCGCCAACACCATCGCGGGCGCTCGCCAGCTCGTCGTTCACGGTCACATCACCGTCGACGGCAAGCGCGTGGACCGCCCCTCCTTCTCCGTGTCTCCCAACCAGGAGATCGCGATCCGTGAGAAGGCCCGCAGCAAGAAGTTTGTGCAGGAGGCCCTTGAGGGCGCCGCCTCCAAGCAGCGTCCGCGCTACCTGGAGCTCGACCCCGCCAAGGCCACGGGCAAGATGATCACCTCGCCCGAGCTCGAAGACCTGCCCTTCGAGTGCAACCTCCAGGCCATCATCGAGTTCTACTCGCAGCGCACCTGATCGGTCGCTGGCTCAAACGGCGCCGTCCCTTCGGGGGCGGCGTCGTCGCTTCAGGGGGTCGCCGCCGGGGCCTGCTCCGCGAGGCGCTGCAAGGTCGCCCGGTCCACCTTGTACAGGCTCACGCTGCGCTGCTGGCCAGGCGAACGAAACACCCGCTCAAAGTGGGTGGTGACCATCGTGTCCATGAGCTCATCGGGCTTGTTGGCGAAGCCGTACTGCGGGCGCTCCTCGATGATGTAGGGGAGATCCCCTCGGCCCGAGCACCCCGCGAGCAGCGTGCGGGCGCAGGCGGACTCGGTCTCCGCGCCCAGGTTGGCGCAGGGCTGGAGCAGGCAGCGTTTGCGGCCGCTGTAGAAGTGTAAGGTCTGGTTGTTGCTCACGATGTGGTCGCCCGGCGCGAACGCCTCGCGGATCGCCTGGCCGATCTGCAGGTCTTGCAGCGGCTCCTCCGGCGGAGGTGGGCCAGGGCGCTGGGCCTGGAGCGGCGCCATGAGCCCGGAGAGCAGCCAGAGGCAGGGCGCCCAGGCGAGGAGCCCCCGTGGCCAGCGCGGCAGGCGGCGCTGAATCAAGGTGTCTAGGGCGCCAAAGGGCGTGGCGAGGCCCCGGGCGACGCAGAGATACACCAAGGGGATCGAGTAGAAGGCGTAGCGCTCCGGCGCCCGGGCGGCCTCCAGGGCGGCCAAGGGCGCGAGCAGCCCGGCCAAGGTCAGCGCCGGTCGCCAGTCCCAGCCCAATCGACCCTCCCGAGGCCGCAGCCAAGGCCCGATCACGCCGAGCCAGAACGCCCCGACGAGCAGCCCCCACGGCGCCGCGCCCACCGCCAGCGGGCTCAGCCCACGCTGCACCGCCATGGGCAAGGCACCCCCGGCCTGGGCGAGCACCAGGGCGACGGCGTGAGAGAGGCCCTGGCCGTGCTGGGCCTGGGCTTTGCCTGAGCTGCCGATGACGCCCTCGGCGTAGACGTGGGCCACGTCCCCCCATGCCAAGGGCGGGTACTCCAAGAACAGGAGCCGCCACACCCCGGCGCCGATCCCGAAGAACACGACGACGGCGAGCAGGCGCGACCACCAGCGCCCGTCCCGGGTGAGCAGGAGCGGCCCGATCACGAACGGGAACAAGAGCCCGAGGTAGTGCGCTCCAGCGCAGATCCCGGCGGCGACCCCGGCGATGGGCACCGCCCACCACGGCCCGCTCAGCGCCCAGAACCCCGTCGCCACGAGCAACATCACCGCGAGCTGCAGGCTCGGGTCCACGCCGAACAGCCCAGCGGAGTTGAGCAGCGCCGGGGTCAAGGCCGTGAGCGCGGCGGCGGCGAAGGCCGGGGCGCGGCCCGAGGTGGCGCGCCCGAAGAGGTAGGCCAAGACCGGCACCAGGGCCGAGGCCGCGTGGTTGACCATGTGCCCGGCGAAGACCACGTCGTCAAACAGCCGGGTCATCCCGGCGGTGAGGTAGGTGTAGACCGGCATCCGGTAGAGATCGAGGGTGCGCCCGGCCAAGGCGGCCTCGACGTTCGCCGCCCAGTTCCCGGCGTCGGGGCCGTAGAGCAAGGCGTCGGAGAGCGTGCCCCAGCGCCACCACTCCGCCGGGATGTGCTCCACGCCGGTCACGCCCTCGCGGGGCGGGCCGATCCACCGGCTGTCCCAGCGCAGGCGGACCAGGGCGTAGATCAGGCCGAGGTCCACGAGCGCGCCGACGATCAGGCCCCCGACCCGCCAAGGGTCCAGGGGCGCGCGGCGCGGCTCAGGGGTTTCCATCCGGGAATCTCCACACGGCGTACCGACCCTCCTCGAAGACGACGGTGCCCTCCTTCAAGAGCAGCTCCCCCAAGGCCGCCTCGGGCTCGGTGAACTCTCTGCGGAAGCGCTCGTCATCGAGGAAGGGGTAGGTCTTCTTGAGGAATCGTACCTCACCCACGACGGCGTGGGTGACCCCGAGGTCACGAAGGGTGGTCAAGGCCGCGTCGCCTTGGGTCAGGAGCAGGTGCCGGGCGGGCACATGGTCCTCCACCGAGCCCAAGACGTAGGGCCGCTCGACGTAATAGCCGGGCCACGAGAAGAGGAGCGCGACCCGGGCGTCAGATTCTGTATACTTGTTGATGTACTCAATGGCGCCCCAGCCCGGCACCCGCTCCTTGAGCAAGGTCTCCCGGGGTGTGGCGCCGACGACCACCGCCGCCTCCTGCGCCGTCGGCCCGAGCCAAGGCCCCCAGCTCGCCGGGAGGCCCAGCACCCCGCCGATCACCAGGACCGCCCGGCCCCAAGACGGGAGGCTGACCGCCCCCGCGCCGACGGCGAGGCCCAAGAGCGGCGCCGCCGGGAGCAGGTACCGCAGCCAGTGCGGCCCCAAGGCCCAGCCGACGAAGGCCACCGCCGCCGCCGCCAAGACCGGCCGCGCCGCCGGTCGGCTCCACGCCGCGAGGGCCATGCCCGGGAGCGCCAGGAGCCCCGCTGGGCTCACCTGCCCCAAGAACTTGTAGGACGTGGTCTCGGCGTGAACGACCATGTTCCAGGGCAAGAGGAGCATCGAGGCCCAGTCTCGGCCGAGGCCATAACGCTCGTTGTAGGTGAAGACGATGCCTTCAGCCTCGGGCCAGCCCGCGTAGGGGAAGAACGGGTGCAGGCCCTCGGAGGCGTTGCGGGCCCAGTACGGCGCCACCCAGGCCAAGGCCCCGGCGGTCAGGGCCGCCATCGTCGGCACGGCGCGGGGGCCGAGGCTCCGCCAGGTGATGAGATACGCGGCGACCACGACGGGGGCGGCGGTGTATTTGCAGGCCAAGGCCATGCCCGCATAGACCGCGAGCTCCTTCCGGCGGCCCTCGACGGCGGCCTCCACGGCGAGCAGGCCCCACCACGCCGCCGGGAGGTTGTTGTAGGCGAGGCCCAGCTCGCGGGCGAAGGTGTAGCTCCCCAAGAGCGTGAGCGCGGCCGCGCCCCCGGCGGGAGCGCCGAGCCAGCGGTCGCCGAGGCCCCGCAGGTGGTTCAAGCCCACGGCCGCCCAGAGCAGGTGCAGGAGCTTCGGCGCGGGCTCACCCCCAAACGACATCGCCGCCGCGTAGAGCGTGTGCACGGGGATCGGCCGCGAGGCGTCGGGGTGCAAGAGCCCGCCCAAGAGCCCCCGGACGTGAAGGAGCTGGGCGGGGATCGCGAGGTGCTGGTAGATCTCGTCGGTGTCCGTCGGCGGCGCCAAGGCGTTGATCAGGGCCGGGGCCCCGCAGACCAAGGCCACCGCCCAGCCCGCCGCGTCGAGCTTGGGCCAGGTCAGCTTCGGCCGCAAGAGCCAGCCGCAAGACGCGGCGACGGCCACCCCGCCGAGCGCCGGCCCCGAGAACAGCCCCACCCAGGCCAAGCCGAACAGGCCCAAGCCCAAGACGCCGGTGCCCAAGAACAAGGCCCCGGCGAGGCTGGAGGAGCCCAAGATCGCCCCGCCGAGGCCCGTCGCGGCGAGGATCCAGATC
>JBEAVX010000056.1:0-2905 GCA_041160755.1 Pseudomonadota bacterium | reverse complement strand
GGCTCAACGCCTTGCCCGAGCGCCGCCTAGAGGCGCACCTGTTCGGCGTCTCCCGGGCGTCCTTGGCGCCGGTGCGCCGCCCGCTGTGGGGGTTGCAGGGTGGGCGCTGCTTTTATTGTGGCCGCCGCGTGCCTTTGGCCCAGGCCGAGGTGGACCATGTGCTGCCCTGGGCGCGCTTCGGCGACGACGGCTTAGAGAACCTCGTGGTCGCCGACGCCGCGTGCAACAGCGCGAAGTCCGACCTGCTCCCCGGTCAAGAGGCGCTGATCCCTTGGCTCGACCGCCCCGTCGCCGCCCTGGCGGCCATCGCCGAGGCGACGGGCTGGCCCCTGGCGCGAGACCGCGTGCGCTCTACCTGCGCGGTGGTCTATCGGCAGCTCAGCCCCGGCGTGCCCGTGTGGCGCGGCGGCGGCGGCGTGGGCCGTCTCACGGAGGACGAGCAGCGCGGCGTGCTGGCGGCGCTGGGGCGAGCGGCGGAGTAGCGCCCCGATCGTGGGGCGTTGCCGGATGTGCCACAATCGACGGCGCGAGGTGGTGCGGCGGCCGTGGGCTGGGTAGACGTTGGGGGAGGTGATTGTGGTGATCCGAATGCCCCCCAAACCAGCGTTCACTCTGCACCTAGGCGGCACACGCGGCGCGTTCTGCGCCCGAGGCCCGCGCGGCGCCTCTGTTCGTGTCGAGACCTTCCAGACCCACCTGAGGCTCTCGTTCGCGCTGGACGATGATGAGCGCCTCCTGCGCGCCCTCGCCCCCGTGCGTGAGGTGTTCAACCTCAAAGACTTAGACTTTGAGCAGCTCATGCAGCGCGACATCGACGACGCCCGCGTCGCGACGGAGCTGATCCCGTACCTCTTGGAGGAGAGCAAGTCCGGCCTCGTCAAGCTCTTCCCGCCGATCATCGTCGTCGTGCTGCCGGTAAACGATCAGAAGCTCCCGGCGGAGCATTACCCGACTGTGCAGACGGTGGATGAGGACGACGGCGAGGGCAACACCTGGCACACCTTACGCTCCGGGGAGGTCGGCGGTGAGGTGTTTGAGCTGCGCCAGCTCGTACAAGACGGCGAGCGCTGGGATCATGACTACGCGCGCCTCAAGCTCAACACCGGCCGGTCGGCCTTGGTCATCGTCGACGGCCAGCACCGGGCGATGGCGCTCATCGCCATGTACCGCAACTGCACGAAGTGGCCCGACAACGCCCGGGCGGTCGAGCCCTACTACAAGCTGTGGTCCCGGGCGGTCATCGAGAAGTACGATCTCGATGAGGTCAAGCTGCCGGTGATGTTCTGCGTGTTCCCCGAGCTCGACGGGCGCGACCCCGACCAGATGGCCGTGCATCAGGCCTGTCGGGCGGTGTTCTTGGCGCTCAACAAGAACGCGCGGAAGGTCACCCGGGCGCGAAACTTCTTGCTCGACGACCGCGACATCGTCAGCTCGTTCATGCGCGCGGTGCTCACCGAGATCAAGGCCATGTCCGACGTACACTCGCGCTCAACGCTGCGGCTGTGGAACGTCGAGCTGGACTCTGACGCCGACCGCACGGCGCTCAACGCCGACACGGCGATCACCGGGGTCACCCACCTCTATGGGCTCATCGAGCGCATCACCCTGCGCAGCAACCCCTTGGACCGCCTCAACGCGCCGAGCAGCGCGGGCCGCAAACAGACGACCTTGGAGGCGTGCCTTCGGCGCCTTGTTGTGGAGGATCTGCTCTCAAAGGCCACCCGTGATGAGGCCCGCCGCGACACCTGCGATGCGGCGACCGAGGCGATCCTCGTCCAGGCGTTCAGCGAGCGTTTCGGCAAGCTCCTCGTCCGTGGCCTCAGCGACTTCGCCCCCTACGCCGCGAACAACCAGGCGGCCTTGCTCATCAACCAGCAGCTCACCACCGGCGCCACGGCTGAGTTTTACCGGACCATCCTGTTTGAAGGACAGAGCATGGATCAGGTCTTTGAGTCCCATGTGGAGTGGCTCAAACAAGAGCAGAAGACGCCGGGGCGCCTGCGCAGCCCCGAGCTTCGCGCCGTGAAGACCGACTTTGACGGGCGTGTGAAGGAGCTGGAGGTGTGGCGCAAGAAGCTCGCCGAGCAGCGCGTCAACAACCTCCTGGGCGGGGTGGCCGAGTTTGTGCGGGAGTCCGAGAGCGTGCGCCGCGCCCTGCACGAGCTCCACACGCGCACCTTCACGACCGCGGCGTTTCAGAGCGCGCTGTTCATCACCTTCTTCGCCGCCATCGAGCGGGAGAACGAGCGTCGCTCCAAGCCCCCGGCGGTGCTCGATCCGCTCACTGTCCCCGAGGTCGAGGCGCTGTTTGAGGAGTACCTGCGGCAAGTAAACGAGCTGTTCTCGCCCACCAAGCTCGATCGTTTGGAGCGACTCCTGATGGTGCTCGTGGGCCGCCTGGAGATCGAGGACAAACGCGCGACGGTGGTGCCTTGGACCGAGTGTCTGCGCCACATCCTCATCCCCGGCGAGCTGAAGCCCGATGAGTGGTCCAAGTTCCGCTTCATGTTCGCCGAGCTGTGGCAGCCCAAAGACCACCCCGAGCTCAAGGATCAGCTCACCCGGCTGCGCTCGTCCCTGCGCAAACAGGCCCTCGACAGCTACGTCACCCGCAAGGTCAACAAACACGCCCAAGACCTCGGCGTGCCGACCTCGCGCCTTGACCCGGCAGACGTGGAGATCCTGCGCTCCGACTGCGTAGACCACATGACCACGGGAATTCGTGCGCTTCGAAACCTCAGCGACAAAGCCACCGAGCGCCTGCGCGACGAGCTGACCCGCTCCTTAGACCTGCCGGTGAGCGGCGCGGCCGACGACACGGAGGGGTGACGCGCTGCGGACAACGGTACGCTGGCTCCACGGACCGCGCCAACAATGGGGGCGCGCCGCATGCCGCCTGATGTAC
>JBEAVX010000036.1:0-5985 GCA_041160755.1 Pseudomonadota bacterium | reverse complement strand
CCCGGAAGGCGTCGCCCCGGCGCACGGCCATCTCGGCGTAGCCCCCGACGGCCACCCCCTCAGCGCCGCCTTTGTCGAGCACGGCGCGCAGGTGACCGAGGCTCAGCTCGCCGTTGTCCAGAAGCGCGCGGAGCACGAGGCGGTACACGTCCGGAGACTCGGGGCCGACCAGCCGCGGGGGGAGCGTCTCCTCGGGGGGTTTGGCGACCTGATCGGGGCCGAAGTCCAGGGCGAGCTGCTGGGCCTTGGGGCGGCGGGGCCCGAGGCGTAAGGCGGGCTCCAAGAGGCTACGCACGGCGCTCGCGCGGCGTTTGGCCGTGGCTTCAGCCATGTCCGGCGCCCACTGCTGGATGAAGCGGCCCAAGGCCTCGGTGTCGGGCAGCTCGTCCCGGCCGGTCATCAACTGCACCACGAAGTCGTTCGCCCACGCGGCCTGGGCGTACACCCGGGGGCGATCGGGGCCAGCGAAGACGTACTCCAAGCCGAGCTCGGTGAGCTGCAGGCGGCCGCCGACGGCGTCGGTCGTCGTGAGCCCGAGCCACTCGCCGGCCTGGCTGTAGTAGTGGACCGTGCGCAGCTCACAGTCGAGGATCTCCGCGATGGATCGCGGCTCACGCACCCCTTGGCCGATCAGCTCCATCACCCGAGCGAGCAGTCGCGGGCTGTTCGCGTTGGGGATCAAGACGTTTCGAGGCGGGCGAGCGGCCATCGGTCCATCGGGGCTGAAGAGGGTGACTTGAGGCGTCACCTCAACTTAACACTTGACAACACAAATTGAGATCGGTGAACCTGGGGAATGTGAGATTCCCTCCCAGAACGCGGGAGATCGGGCCTTGCACGATCCTTCTCGCCGAGAGCGCCCCATGAGCCGTCTTCAGCGTCGTGTCGAACATCCAAGTCTTGTCCGGGAGCAGGGCTCCTTCAACCCGGATCAGCACGAGCTGGAGGCCGCGATCCGGGGCCGCACCTCTCGCAAGGTGCGGGCGCACCTGCGGCGCATGGACCCGGTGGTGCTCACCACGCCGCGCTGGTCCGAGCCCCAGGCCTTCTTGGAGGATCTCGCCCTGGACCTCGCCGTCGGGGAGCCCGCCTTGGGCTGCCGAACCGTCTCGTTCCGCCCGCTCAAGGGCCGCCCGGTGACCGAGGCCTGGCACTTCGTGATGCAGGTGCTCGCCCAGCTCTCCGAGCGCGAGTGGACTGAAGTGCGCACGCCGAGCGTCGCCGATCGCCGGGGCCTACGCACGGTCTGCCGGGATCTCCTCCTGCGCGCCCAAGATCACCGCCGCGAGGACGCCCACCCCCAGGTCGCGCTCTTGGGCCACGGCGCCGAGCACCTGCCCGTGGAGGTCGTCGAGGATCTCGGCGAGGCCTGGGCCCGCTTCGCCCAGGAGATCCCCCACGAACGCCGGGCGACGCTCTTGCTCGCGGGCTCCGTGGACGCCCCGGCCTTGGCCTTGGACGGCGGGGTCGAGGTCGGGCTCCAAGACTTCGGCGAGGCTGAAGCCGCCGCCACCTTGGTCGGCCAGGCTGGGCCCGCCGGTCGCCGCGAGCTGGAGGGCGCCGCGCGCTTCACCGGCGGCATCCCCGCCCTGGTCACGGCCTTGGGCCACGGCGCGCGCGGCAACGGCGCCATGCCCAGCGGCGAGGCGGCCTTGCTTCGCGCCATCGGGCCCCTCGCCGACGAGATCCGCTACGCCGTAGACATCGCCTCGGGCAAGTCCGAGCTCGCCGATCGCCTCGACAGCCTGCGGCGCGGCGACCCGCTCATCGAGGTGCCCGAGCTGGATCGCCCGCTGGCCTTGGCCGGGCTGCTCAAGCGTGTGCGCCTGCTCGGCGAGGACCGCGTGCTCCTGCGCGCCCCGGCCATCGCCGCGGCCTTGGGCTAGGGCCCAGCGCCGCTACCAGATCCCGTACTTCTGCCGGTAGCTCTGGTGCTCGGCGGCGTTGCGGCTCGGGTGCAAGACGCCGTCTTTGTCGTGCAGGTAGTACCAGTACTCGCTCGGGACGGGGTTCATCGCCGCCTGCAGCGAGTCGGCGTTAGGGTTGCCGATGGGGGTCGGCGGCAGGCCCGGGCGCAGGCGGGTGTTGTAGGGGTCGTCCGGGTCACGCAGGCGCTTGAGGAAGGCGTCGCGGTCGTTCCACTCGGCCAAGGTGTAGCGGCTCGTGGCGTCGACGCCGAGGTTCCACTGGCTGTCGATCCGTTTCCACAAGATGCCCGCGACCAAGGGGCGGTTCGCCGGGGTGGGCTCCTCACGCTCCAGCATCGAGGCCATGATCACGACCTCATACAGCGTGCGCTGGCCGAGGTTCGGCGTGGGGCCGAGGCGCTCGGTGAAGGTGTCGAGCTGGCGCTGGATGAAGACATCGACGGAGAACTTCATGGGATCGACCATGTAGGTCTCGGGGTAGAGCAGGCCCTCCAGGCTCGACACCTCTCCTAACCCTTGGGGCAGCTTGAACCGGCCCGGCTCCCCGGCGGCGCGGGCGTAGGCCCCGGCCTCGATCCAGCCGCGCTCGGTCAAGGCCGCGTCGATCTCGCGGATGCGCCAACCCTCGACGATGGTGAACGGCTCGTCGTTGGGGATCGGCGCGCCGCAGAGCGTCTCCATCAGCTCGGGCAGGGCCATCGCCGGGCTCACCTTGAAGCGCCCGGCCTTGAGGCAGCCGCCGGCGCCGCTGCGCTTGAGCCAGAGCCGCCAGGTCCACTCCGAGTCCACGAGGCCGGCCTGGACCAAGGCCGGGGCGAGGCCCTTCGCCGTCGATCCAGGCGGCACCTCAAAGACGCGGGGCTCGGCGTCGGCGGGGTTCATGGGGGTGTTGGCCTTGTCGTCGATGACAAAGCAGCCGAGGGGGGCGAAGGCGAAGGCGAGGAGCATGGCGGGATCGGTAACCTGCCGCTTGGGAGGAGGCTCTTGACACGGCCTTCACAAGGTCGCATCCTGGGCGAATGCTCCGCCTTCTCTGGGCGCTCTCCGCCTGCGCCGATCCCCCGACGCCCGACGACGATCGTGTCACGGAGAGCGCCATCGAGTCCGGCGCCGACTCCGGGCGCGTGAACGACGACACCCACGACACGAACGACACCAGCCCCCCCGATCTCCCCGCGCTCTCCGTAGACCTGCTCGTCATCGGCGCGGGCCCCGCCGGGCTCAGCGCGGCCTGGGCGGCGCAGGAGGCCGGGGCCACGGCGCTCATCTTGGAGCGTGAGGAGCGCGCCGGAGGATCCGGGTGGTACGCCTCGAACTTCTTCGCCGCCGGGACCCGTTACCAGGCCGACGCCGGCGTCGTGGACAACCCCGCCCAGGCCCTCGCCGAGTGGCCGGCCTTCACCGCCGGGGGCGACCCTTCAGACCCCTGGGTGATCGCCTTCGCTGAAGGCTCCGCCGCCGTGGTCGAGGGCCTCGTGGACGTCTGGGGCGCGAGCTTCGACGGCGTCAAGGCCGACCTCACCATGGGCCCCACCCCGCGCCAACATCACCTCACCGTGGACGGCGCGGGCCCCGTCGGCCCCTTGGTAGACGCCAACGCCGAGATCACCTGGCTCAACACCGAGGCCGAGGCGCTCGTCACCGAGGGCGACCGGGTGATCGGCGCGCGGTTCGTCGACCTCGGCACCGGCGAGCGCGGCTGGATCGAGGCCAAGGCCACCTTGGTCGCCACCGGCGGCTTCTCCCGCGACCTCGACCGGGTGCTCGACGATCGACCGGAGCTAGAGGGCTGCACGATCGTCTTTGAGTCGGCGCCCCACGCCAAGGGCCTCGGCCTGGATCTGGTCGCCGTCACCAACGCCGCGACCACCCTGCGCGGCGACCACGGCATCTACGTTCACTCGATCCTCGACCCCCGGCCCGGCTTTGAGGGCGAGGCGCTCTGGCTCTTGGGCTTGCAGCAGGCGGTCATCGTGAACCTCAACGGCGAGCGGGTGATCAACGAGCAAGAGATTCAGGGCTTCCAGATGGTCGACGCGCTCATCGCCGCCCCCGACAAGCGGCTCTTGGCGATCCTCCCCCCGGCGATGGTGCAAGGATCCTTGGGCCTGATGCCCATGTACAACGTCGGCGAGGACGGAGACATGGACTTCACCATCGACGAGCTCATCAGCATGGGCGTCGCCGCGCGTTTTGACGACCTGTCGAGCCTCGCCGCCGGGTTCAGCCTGCCCGAAGACGCCCTCACGTCGACGATGACCCGCTACGACGCGCTCGTCGCCGCGCGGCGCGACACCGACTACGGCAAAGATCGCGCCTACCTCACGACCTTTGAGGGCGGCCCCTACCACGTCGTCGAGCTCGTCCCCGGCACGGCGAAGAGCTTCGGCGGCCTCGCCTTGGACCCAGAGGGCCGCGTGCTCGGCGTGAACGGCGACCCGATCCCTGGGCTCTGGGCGGCGGGCGAGGTGGCCGGGATGTTGGGCACGGCGGCGATCGGCGAAGGCCTCGGCGGGTCGATCACGGCCGTGTACCTCACGGGCCAGCGGGTCGGCGCCAACGCCGCCGCCGAGGCGCTCCAAGAATGAGACGCCGTTTGATATGCTCCCCGAAGACCCCCCGCTGGAGCACCAGGACGTGCGCCTGAACCCCCTCCTCAGCCAGCTCCGCACCTACCCCCAGGTCGCCTTGGACCAAAAGAAGCGGGAGGTGCAGCGCGCCGGACGTGCGCTCTACGACCTCGGCACCGGGGATCCCCTGGAGCCTACGCCGCCGTGGATCCGCGCCGCGATCCGCGACGCCGTGCCCGAGATCTCCCAGTACCCCACGGTGCGCGGGCCCTTGGCGCTGCGCCAGGCCATCGCCGGGTACATGGGGCGGCGCTTCGGCCTCGATCTGGATCCCGAGCGGGAGATCCTCCCCACCTCAGGCAGCAAAGAGGCGATCTTCCACCTGCCGCTGTTGGTGATCGACCCCCGGGCTGAAGATCGCCTCGTGATCGTCCCCGATCCCGGCTACCCGGTCTACGCCCGAGGCGCCCTGTTCGCCGGGGGCGAGCCCTGCTACGATCGCCTCAGCGAAGACTTTGTGCAGCGCCCGTGGGAGCTGCCGACGGACGTATTGCGCCGGGCGCGGATGATGTTCATCAACACGCCCCACAACCCCTCCGGCGCGGTGACCCCTCGGGAGGCCCTGGCCCGCACCTGGGAGGTCTGCCGCGACCACGACATCCTGCTCGTGAACGACGAGTGTTACGCCGACGTGTACGCCGACGCGCCGCCGCCGTCGCTGTTGGAGGTCGGCACGAAGGGCGCCTTGGTCGTTCACTCCTTGAGCAAACGGTCAGGCATGACCGGCTACCGCTCGGGCTTCGTCGCCGGGGACGCCGACGCCGTGCGCGCCTTCGCCGAGCTTCGTGTGAACCTCGGCGTGGCCCCTCAAGACATCGTCAACGAGGGCGCCACCGTGGCCTGGGCCGATGACGAGCACGCCGCCGAGCGCCGGGCGCTCCTCGCCGAGAAGAAGCGGGTGTTCACCGCGCTCTTTGACGAGCTGGGCCTCACCTTGGTCGCGTCCCAGGCCTCGTTGTACCTGTGGTTTAAGCCGCCGCCGGGCCTGGATGACGAACAATACGCGCTCAAGCTCCTCGACGTCGGCATCGTCGTCTCGCCGGGTCGGTACTTCGGCGTCACCGACGCGGGCAACGGTTATGTTCGCGCGGCGATGGTCCCCCCGCTCAGCCAATGCCGCGAGGCCGCGGCGCTCTGGCGAGAGGTTCACCGGACCCTTTAGACCTGAGCAGAAGGCGGAGACGACGTGACGGAGCTGAGCGAGCGGGTGCAGGCGGCCTATGCGGGGTCGCTGAGTCGTGAGGACGGTTGGGCGGCCACGCAGGAGGCCATGGCGCTTCTGGACCGTGGCCAGATCCGCGTCGCCGAGAAGGGCGAGGCGGGCTGGATCGTGCATGAGTGGGTCAAGCAGGCCGTGCTCTTGTGGTTCCGCTACGCCGAGATGGTCGTGCACGACCTGCCGCCGTTCCAGTTCTACGACAAGGTGC
>JBEAVX010000016.1:0-10548 GCA_041160755.1 Pseudomonadota bacterium | reverse complement strand
CGCCGCCCCGCTCCTGCTGCTCCTCGGCCTCACGCCGCCGTCCAACTTGGCCTGGCAGGAGATCCGCTCCGGCGCCACCACCGTGCGCTGCGCTCCCGGGGCCTCGCCGTGGTGTGTCGCCGAGGCGATCCTGCACGCCCCGGCGACGACGCTCGGGCGAATGTTGATGGACTTCCAGTCCTACCCCACGATCTTCTCCCGCATCACCGAGGCCCGCGCCCTGGGCCCCGGCCTCGCCAGCCTCACGCTGCGCCTGCCCGCGCCCCTGGCCCCACGCGACGCCGTGGCCCGCTTCACCACCACCAAAGACGGCCCCGTCACCCGGGTGGACTGGTCCCCGGCCCCCGACGCCGCGCCGCTCGTCCCCGGCGTCGTGCGGCTCACGGAGTACGCCGGGCGCTGGACCCTCACCGACCTCGGCGACGGCCGCACGAAGGCCCGCTGCGAGTGGGCCTCGGCCCTGGGCGGCGACGTGCCCGAGTGGGCCTTGCCGACGGCCTGGTCCCTTCAAGGCGGGGAGATGATGGAGGAGCTTGAGGCGGCGGCGCGGCGCTGATCCAACCGGCCGCGCGGCGCGTTAAGCTCCGCCGATGCGACCCTCCATCCTCGTCCTGTCTTTCTTTCTGAGCGGCTGCGCCGTCACCACGCTGATGACCATGGGCAAGAGCCTGCCCACCCTGGAGGGTGAGGTCGGCGCCCCCGGGCTCAGCGCCACGACGGTCATCCACCGCGACGAGCGCGGCGTCCCCCACATCCGCGCGGTCACCGAGGCCGACGCGGCCTACGCCGTCGGCTACGCCCACGCCCAAGACCGCCTGTTCCAGCTTGAGGCCGGGCGGCGCATCATGGCCGGGCGCCTCGCGGAGATCGTCGGGCCCGAGGTCGCCGAGATGGACGCCTTCATGGCGTCGCTCAACCTCAAGGCTGAAGCCGAGGCGAGCCTCTTGGCGCTCGACATCGACACCAAGGTCGCCTTGGCGGCCTATGCGGCCGGGGTGAACGCCGGGGCGCGGTCGCTCAACGGCCTGCCCTTGGAGCTGCGGCTTCTGGGCATGGACAAGTGGCGTGAGGACTGGACCCCGGCGGACAGCCTCGGCGCGCTGCAGCTCTTCTCGTGGACGATGTCCGACTCTTGGGGCCAAGAGCTCGTCGCCTGGGAGCACCGCGATCGTCTCGACCGCGACGTCATCGACGCGATCTTCCGCACCGAGGCCGACGGGGTGGCCTCCGACGCCTACTGGGGCAAACTGCGCACGTCGAAGACCGGCCCGCTCACCCCCCGCTTCCGGGCGTTCCTCGACACCTTGGGCGACGTGAACGCGCCGCAGGCCTCCAACGCCTGGGTCATCGGCGGGGCGCGCTCCGTGGACGGCAAGCCGATCCTCGCGAACGACACCCACCTGCACAAGAGCCTGCCCTCGCCGTTCTACGTCTTGGACGTCTCCGGCGGCGGTCGCCAGGCCGCGGGCTTCACCGTGCCGGGCCTGCCCTTTGTCGCCATCGGGCACAACGGCGCGCTCTCGTGGGGCCTCACGAACACCTCGGCGGACTACGTCGATATGGCCGTGGTCAAGCGGGACGGCGAGCGCGGCTACATCCTTAACGGCGTGAGCAAGACCTTGGAGGAGCGAAAGGTCACGGTGAAGGTGAAGGACGAGGCCGCCCGCGAGGTGGTCACCTTCCACACCGAGATCGGCCCCGTCGTGAGCGAGCTCGGCGACTCCAAAGACCTCCTGGTGATGCGCTGGACGGCATTGGAGATCGCCGATCGCAGCGCGGACGCCCTGCGCGCCATCGGCGCGATGAAGACCGCCGCCGAGGCCCAGACCCTCGCCACGATCCCCATGGCGCCGTCGTTCACGCTCACCGCCGCCGACACCCAAGGCGACTACATCACCCAGGTCCTCGGCTCGATCCCCAAACGGAAGGCCCACTCCGGGCGCCTGCCTTACCCCGCGTCTGAGCCCGAGCACGGCTGGGACGGCGTCTTGACCGGCCTCCCCGGAGAGCGCGCCCCCAAGCGGGGCTACGTCGTGACCGCGAACAACGCGCCGACGGTCGAGGGCAAACGCCACCCCCTCGCCGCCCAGATGAACGGCCTGTTCCCGCTGCCCTGGCGCGCCCAGCGCATCGCCGAGCTCATCGAGGCCACGCCCCAGCACAACGTCACCTCCGTCGGCGTGATGCAGATGGACACCCTCGATCTGCACGCCAAGGCCCGGCTGCCCGAGCTTCTCGACGGCCTCAACCCCACCACCGACGGCGCGAAGCGGGCGATGGAGCTGCTCTCGGCCTGGGACTTCAACGCCACGGTGAACAGCGACGCGCCGCTGGTGTGGATGGAGTTCCAGCGCCAGCTCGTGAAGCTGGCCGTCGGCGAGCGCCTGGGCGATCAAGGCACCCAGATGCTGCTCTCGGCGACAGACCCCGGCGACAGCCTCGTGGACGTGGCCGGCGGCCTCAACAAGCTCGTGCCCGACCGCAGCGCCACCCTCCGCCAGGCGCTCCTCAACGCCTGGGACGCCCTGATCCTCAGCCACGGCGCCGAGCCGAGCGCCTGGGACTGGGGCGACGCCCACGTCATCCGCTTCACCCACCCCTTCGCCGACGCCACGGGCAAGCTCGGCCTGCTCAACGCCGGGGAGTTCCCCTGGCCGGGCACCAACACGACCGTCTCCGTGGGCGGCGTGAGCTGGCAAGACGGCTGGGAGACCCAACACATCGCGGCGATGCGGCTCATCGTGCCCTTGTCCGACCCGTCGAAGGCCGAGTTCATCTTGCCCCCGGGCAACTCCGGCCAGCCGTCGAGCGACAACTACCAAGACCAGGTGCGGGCCTGGGCGCGCGGGGATCGTCTCCAGCTCTGGACCAAAGACGAGGACGTGCTCAAGCACACGGCGAACACGCTGACGCTCAAGCCCGAGTGAGCCAAGGGCGCGCCGTATATTCTTTGTTCACCCCTACGAGTCCGGCGTGCCTCGGCGATGACCGTGTATACTCAAGGCGAGCGCGGGCCGCGCGCCCGCCCCTCACGCCGGAGTTCCGCCCATGATCCGCTCAGTCCTCAGCAAAGGTCTCAAGAAGGTGCTCGGCCGCGACGAGGCCCAGGCGCCCAAGGTCTACCCCTTCAAGTACGAGCCCCAAGCGGCCAAGGTCGAGCCGGTGAAGGCCGAGGCCCCCAAGCCCGAGCCCGTCAAGGTCGAGCCCCCCAAGCCCGAGCCCGTCAAGGTCGAGGCCCCCAAGCCCGAGCCCGTCAAGGTCGCCGAGCCCGAGCCCGTGAAGGTCGCCGAGCCCGTGGCTGAGGCCGCCCCGGCCATGGCCGCGACCGACGACACCGTCTCCGGCCCGGCGATCGACCCCGCCGCCGTTCAAGAGCTCCTCGACGAGATGGTCCGCCCGGCGCTCCAGGCCGACGGCGGCGACATCTTCTTCATCAAGGTCGAGGGCCCCGACATCTACGTCAAGCTCGTCGGCTCCTGCTCGACCTGCCCCTCGTCGATCATGACGATGAAGATGGGCGTCGAGGCCCTGTTCCGCGAGGAGTTCCCCGGCATGGGGCAGCTCATTCAGGTGGAGAGCTGAGGGCCGTGCGCTGAAGGACGGGCCACAGCCACGCGCGTAGGGTGGTGATGACGTCGGCCAGGGGGCGATGCTCGTCGCGTGTCGCCTTTGCCAGAAACTTCGCCCAGTCGTGGTTTTTGGCGGGGTCCCTCGCGAACTGATCGCTCAAGCCGATGGGCAGCTCAGTCGGGAGCGGCGTCCTTCGGCGCACAAACGTCGCCCTCACGGCGGTGACGAGGGTGTCGTCAAACTTGACGTGGCGCTGTAGGTGCTCCAGATCGTAGAGGTCCTTGATGCGGCTCGTGGTCAAGCCACGCACCACGAGGGCCTCCAGCTTCTCGGCCACGACGGTCTCTGGGGGATACGCCCGTAGGCGCGCGGGCGGCATCCCCAACATCGACCCGACCTCGACAAACGGGGGCGACGGCACGATCGTGTCCCCCATCCCCACGTCCACCTGGAGCTTCATCCTGGCGCTGTCGAGCCGAAAAGGCACGAGCAGACGAACGCCGTGGTACAGCGCGTCCTCTCGGATCGGCTGGCCGACGATCTGCTCGGGGGTGAACACGAGGCCATCCTCATCACAAGGCACCCGAACGATCTCTCGGAATAGCCCGACCAATCGCTCCACGTCGGGCTCCCCGCGCCCATGCAGGTCGAGGTCTTTGGTGGCGCGGTGGGGCGCACCAAACCAGTGCGCGAACAAGGTCGCCCCCTTGAGCACGAAGTCATCCGCGCAGGGCGACCAGGCGAGGCGAACCAGGAGCCGCTCGATCCCGTACCGGACCAAGAGGCGCTGATAGTCTTCGCCATCGCGGCGGCTCTTGTCGAGCAGACGCGCATACGCAGAGGCCGCCGGGTTCTTCTTCATCACGAGAAGCTCTCCAAGTACGGCCGAATCTTCGTCTGTACCTGGAATCTCCCCGCGAGCTCCCAGATCCGCACCCGCCCCATTCGTTCGACGGCGAGGTAGGCACGCAGGGCGGCGATGGCCACGTCGAGCCCTACCTTTGAGCGGTAGGTGAAGCAGTCGATGACGGTTCGGTCGGGGTCGGTCACCGGCAGCTCGATCCCTTCGACCGAGTGGCGGGTGACACCCACGTCAAAGAGCGACGGCGCGACCCGAGTGACCTCCAGGCGCGGGCCGTCGAGCTTAGGCACCCGACCCCCCGTGCGGATGGCGATCCAGACCGCGTGCGGCAGCTCATCGGTCAGATCATGGAAGGCCAGCGCAGACAGCAGGTTGACCACGGCGTGCGGCACCCGCGTCACCACCTCCACCAACGAGTGGTGCTGGGTGATCTCGGCGTCGGGGCTCATGTACAGCCCTCGCCCCACCTGAAGGAGCGCGCCCGCGTCCACCAGACGACGCAGCACCACCCACGCGATCCCGAGCGGAGCCAGATCGCGTGCTCGAATGACCCCTTTGGAGCGGGCGAGCGCGAGGACTTGTTCGGACTGCCGGGTCTGCATGGTGCGGACTCTCGTTCACCGTTCTGTCGGCTGCGTCTCAACCTAACCCAACAATGTTGGAAAACGTCATCTTTCAGGTCCAATGTATGACGTTATCCAACAACGCCCCCAGCTACCCCACAAACCCCAGCTCCGTCAGGTACGTCTTCTCCAGCGTAGACCGCGAGGTGCTCACCTGGCTCCGCAAGAACAGCGCCACGCCCCAGGCCATCGCGCCGAGGCGCTTGAGGGTGCCCACGGGGGCCTCGGGGGTGATGCCGAGGTCGCGGCCTTGTTGGCGGATGCGCGCGCTCACGAAGTCGACGAAGGGGCCGACGTGGCTCAGCACGGGGTGGCCTTCAGCGCGGCGGGCGAAGGGCCGCACCATGAGGCGGGCGAGCACGATCTGCAGCTCCAGCAAGCCGTAGTAGGGCCAGCGCAGCCAGGGGCGCTCGGCCAACATCGCCCGGGTCTCTTTCTCGCCCCAGGCGACGTGCTCTTCTTCTTCGCGCACCACCACACGGAGCTTCTTCTTGATCTCGGGCACCGCCGGGTGGTCGTCGGGCAAGGTCTGGAGCAGGACGTCCTTGAAGATGTCGAGCACCATGCCCTCGCCGATGGCGTGCTCCATCAGCACCTTGAGCGGGTAGTAGTTGTTGTGCGCCGAGAGCAGCTTCACCACCCAATGCGCCGGGGCCGGGGTCATGTTCAAGGAGCGGAACACCTCGGCGAAGAGCTCCAGGTGGTTGAGCTCTTGGCGGGCCTGGCGCACGTAGAACCGCGCGGCCTCCAGCGAGCGCGCCGCGAACAGCGACTTGCCGCAATACACCCCCGTCGCCTCGCCGAAGAGGGCTTGGGAGAGGATGAAGCGCACCAGCTCCCGGTCTTGGGGGTCGTTGAGGTTAAACGCCGCGCCGCCGAAGTCATAGCCGTGCTGAATCTTGTCCATGGGCTCAATCTAGCCTAGGATCCAGGGGTCGGCATGTCGGAGAGCAGAATGAGCTGGAGCGAGAGACGACTCACCCTAGGCGCCTGGCCGAGCCCGATCCGCTCCCTGCGCGCGTTGAGGCGAGACCTGTGGATGAAAGATGACGGGCTCTGCCACCCCGCCTACGCCGGGAACAAGGTCCGCAAGCTCGAACACCTGCTCTATGGGGCCAAGGAGCGGGTGATCACCCTGGGCGCCGTCGGCTCGCACCACGTCCTCGCCACCGCCGTCCACGGGAACGACGCCGGGCACAAGGTCGAGGCCGTCGTCATCCCCCGGCCCTTCGACCCGCACATGCTCGACGTGCTGCGCGCCACCTTGCCCCGGGCCACGCTGCACCGCGCGCCGAACTTGGTCGAGGGCCGCCGGATGCTCGCCGAGCTGGGCGAAGGCGCCACCGTCCTGCCCGCCGGGGGCTCCAACCCTGTGGGCGCCTTGGGCTACGTCAGCGCGGCGATGGAGCTGGCCGAGCAGGTGCGCGAGGGCGTCTTGCCCGCGCCGCGCCGGGTCTTCGTCGCGTTGGGCACCGGCGGGACGGCGGCGGGCCTCGCCGTGGGCCTCAAGGCCGCGGGGCTGGCCTCGGAGGTGGTCGCCGTGCGGGTGGTGCCGACCTCTTGGCTCGATCTCGACGCGCTCAAGGCCCTGGTGCGCGCGGTCTCCGAGATCACCGGCTATGCGGAGGCGCCGATCACTGTTCAAGACGCCCAGCTCGGCGCGGGCTATGGCCTGCCGACGGCGTCCGCCAAAGAGGCCGTGGCCTTGGCGAAGGCCGCCGCTGACCTACGTCTGGAGGGCACCTACACCGGCAAGGCCCTCGCCGCCGCGATGCACGCCGGGGAGGGCCCCGACCTGTTCTGGTGTACCCTCTCCCGGCAGGCGATCGAGCCCCTCTTCGGGGAGGGACCGCCGCCGGATCCCGCCGCCTGGGGCTTCGTCACGGCATAAAGGACGAATGATGGCCCACGACACCCCGCCGATGAAGGCGCCGTCGCTCTACGCCGCGCTGTTGTTGTTCCCGCTTCTGAACGGGAGCTACTGGCGTGGCGTGGCGCGCTGGGGGAGCGGCTTCGGGATCGTCTACCTGCACGTCCTGCTGCTCATCGTGTGGGTGCCCTTGACCGTGCAAGGGCTGCGGCTCATCGACCGCGTCGAGCACGAGTACGCGCCCAAGGTGCTGAGCGACTTCCCGGAGATCATCATCCACGGCGGTCGGGCCCGGGTGCGCGGCGTCGAGGAGCCGTGGGTGATGGTGGATCCGCAGACGGACCTGCCGTTTCTGGTGGTCGACACCACCGGCGAGGTCACGAGCCTCAAGGGGCGAGCCGAGTCGGCCTTGCTCACGAAGACCGAGCTCATCGTCACCCACCTGGACCCGCTCCCGACCCAGGTGATCCCCCTCACCGTCGTAGACGCCTTCTTCTTGAACCGCGCGCTCTTGGAGGAGCTCCTCGCCGAGATGAGCGGCTTCGTGCGCTGGGCCTTCTTCCCCATGGCCTTCACCCTGTCGATCAGCTACCGCGCCGGGTTCTGGGCCGGGTTCGGCTTGTTCGCCTACATCTACTCTCGGCGAGGTCGGGCCGAGGGGCTCACCTGGGGCGCCTGCGGGCGCTTGGGGGCCCTGGCGCTCACGCCGATCATGGCCATCGACACGGTGTTCACCCTGGCCCATTGGACCCCGCCCTTGTGGGAGCTTGTGAGCCTCGGCGCCGGGGGCGCGCTCACGGCCTGGGCGGTGCGTCAGAGCCTCCCCCGCACCCCATAAGCGGCCACAGCGACCACCTCTCGGGCGGCGCCGCGGACCCGGGCGCTCCAGGGGCCGACGCTGCCCACGCCGCGGACCTCGGGGAAGTACCGCGCGAACACCCGCTCCGCGCGCCAGACGTGGTAGGCATCCGAGACGACGATCACCCGGGCGCCCTGGGCGAGCAACGAAGCGTAGCGCGCGTTCTCTTCAGTAGAGCGTGACTGGTCCTCTAGGCGGATGGCCGAGGCGGGCAAGCCCAAGGACTCGGCGTGGCGCGCCGCGGCGGCGGCCTCGCTCACCCCACCCGCGCCGACCCCGCCGGTGAAGATCACCTCCGGCGCGAGGCCTTCGCGCCACAAGGCCACCGCGCGCTCCGCCCGGCGCGCCAAGGCGTCGGAGGGCTGGCCCGAGGGATGAACGCGGCACCCGGCGACGATGATCACGTCGTAGGGGCTTAGAGGCGGGGCGCGGCGGCCGTAGCGGTCGAGCGCCACGGCGAAGGTCAGCCAGAGGGTGATCACGGCGAGGATCGGCACACGCAGGCGCTTGGGCGAGAGGGTCATCGGGCACCAGGGGGTGAAGGACTCCCGGCCCTTGAGCAAGGGTCGTGCCAAGCTTCGTGTATCTCGTGGACGTTCAAGCCCGCGCCGATCCGCCCAGCTTTGTGGCAAACTGGGCGTTCGCGCCGAACCCCCACGGCGCCGGAGGCCGCCCCCCTCATGCTCCTGTTCGCCTGGTTGACCCTCGCCGACGCTGAAGCCTCGGCCTACTACTTCGCGGACGTCGGCGTGCGCGCCTTCGGTCGCGGCGGCGCGTTCATCGCCGGGGCGGACGACATCAACGCCCAGTACTACAACCCGGCGGCGCTGAGCCGCATCAAGGGCGGGCGCTTCACCCTGAACGTCGCCGCCGTCGATCAGTACGTCTACTTTGACCGCGCCGACGAGGTGAACGGCGGAACCACCGAGGTGTTTGACCCCGTGCTCAACGTGGCCAAACCCTTCGTGATCCCCAACTTCGGCGTGTCCTGGGACGCGGGCCGCGAGGGCACCACCTTCGCCTTCGGCTTCTACCCGCCCTACGCGCCGGACGTCTCGTATGACCCGAACGGCCCCCAGCGCTACACCCTCGTCGACACCGCGGTCATCCAGACGAACCTCGGGCCCTCCGTCGGCCACCGCTTCGTGGAGTGGGCGCCGTGGCTCTCGGTGGGCGCCGGGGTGAGCTGGGCCTTGATGTACGCCGAGCAAGAGCTCGTGCTCACCACCTCAGGCAACGACGATCCCGCCGGAGACATCCGCTTCCGCCTCGCCGCGACGGATCGCGCCCGCTTCACGGGCAACGCCGGGATCCTCATCGAGCCCGAGTCGGGCCGCTTCGCCATCGGCGCGTCGGTCACCCCGCCCATCAAGTTCCTCGCTGAAGGCTCGATGACCGGCGACTTCACCACCCACGGCCTGTACACCGGGGGCTTCGTCACCGACCCCATCGTGCAGGACGACGCGATCTCGCTGGCGATCACGATGCCGCTCATCCTGCGGGCGGGTGTGCTCGTGCGGCCCATCGACGGCCTAGAGGTCGAGCTGGCCGGGGTGTGGCAAGACTGGCGCATCGTCGAGACGATCGTGGTGGACGACGTCGAGATGAACCTGCACACCCAAGCCGGGGACGTGGTGATCGAGGGGCCCATCGAGCTGCCCGCGGGCTACGAGGACGCCTTCTCCGTGCGTCTGGGCGCGGAGTACGACGTGAACGACCAGCTCGCTCTGCGCGCCGGCGGGATGTTCGAGTCCTCCGCCATCCCCGGCGCCACCCAAGGCGTGGGCCTCGTGGACGGCCCCAAGTGGGGCTACAGCGCCGGGGCGACCTACAAGGTGGGCCGCCGCTACGCCATCGACGCCGGGTTCGCCCAGCAGCTCATCGTGCCCCGGGAGATCACCAACTCCCAGGTGACCCAGGTGCAGATCGACGCCATCTCCGGCGAGGTCAGCGACGGCAAGGTCGTCGGAAACGGCGTCTTTGAGAGCCGGGTGACGATGTTCGGCGTCGGCCTCTCCGTCGATTTTGACCTACAGGACGCCGCCCCGGCGGCGGCGGGCGCGGCGGCGGGCGGTTAGAGGGCGCCATGATCCCGGCCCCAAAGTCCCTCTCGCGGCGTGTGCTGATCCCCGCCGCCCTCGTGCTCACCGTCGCGGGCGCCGTGCTCGCCGGGATGCCCACCAAACGCCCCGAGGACCACGTCCGGGGCCGCACGGTGTTCATGCAGAGCTGCTGGCAATGCCACGGCGCCTCCAACGACGGCCAAGGCCCCGCCGCCGAGGCGCTGGTCGGCGGCGTGCCCGACCTGCGCGGCAAGATGAGCGAGGACCGCTTCGACGCCCTCATCCCGATCATCTTGGAGGGCAAAGGCAAGATGCCCGCTTATGCCGAGGAGATGGACAAACACGACGCCCGGCGCGTGCTCGTCTACCTCCATCGCCTCGACACGGGTGAAGAGACGCCCCCGGCGACGCCCAAAGGGGACGGCGACGAGGCCACGAAGGACGAGGCCACGAAGGACGAGGAGGGCGCTGAAGTCACCACGCCGACGACCCCGAGCTTGACCCCGGGGATGCGCCCGCCCGCGCCCGCCCTGCGGCGGCCCAAGGGTGAGGCTGAAGCTGGCGGTTGATCGGCCGAGGATCGCCCGCTCAAAAAAGTAGACCACCTGGTCTGGACCACTTGGTCTATCGTCGTTAAGGGCAGACCAGCCGGTCTACTCCGGGCCGCGCCTCAAGATCGGAGCCGCGATGGTCCCCTTCAG
>JBEAVX010000904.1:0-3048 GCA_041160755.1 Pseudomonadota bacterium | reverse complement strand
GCGCCAGCCCACCCGGCCGCGCCCAGGTGCCGCCGCTCACCGCGCTCACGCCCACCGCCAACCGCACCGGCCCATGGCGCCACGCGACGCCCGCCAAGGCCCCACGCGGGAAGAACAGCGCCGACTGCACCCCCGCCGACCAGGTGAGGTCCGAGCCCTCCACAAACGGCCGCTCATAGACGAGGCTCTGGGAATGAATCGAGAGCCCCAAGTACAGGTGCTCCACAGGCAAGGCCAAGACGGGCTTGACCTGGGTGACGTAGCGCACCGCGCCCCGGGCGGGGTAGGCCAAGAGGCTCGGCGCCTCGTAGTTGATCCACGCCCCGGTGTCTTCGCTCAAGAGGTCCACACGGTCGAGGCGAAGCTCGGCGGCGGAGGTGACGGCGGTCAGGGCGAAGGCGGTGAGGATCATGGCGCGAGCCCGGGGTCGTCGGTGATGAGCGACATGACCGGCCACTTGCTGTAGTGGTGGAGCAGGCGCTCGCTGTTCAGCGTCCAGATCTGCACGTCCAGGCCCGCCTGGGCCGCGAGCTCTACCGTCTGCCGGTTGATGGTCTGGTACGGCATACACAGGCCCTCGGCGTCGATGGCCCGGGCCTGGTCGATGAGGTCGTGAATCCCCGTCGCCGTGAGCAGCTCGCTCGTCAGCGCGATCACCGCCGCGCTCTCGCCGGGCGGGAACCGCGGCGTCGTGAACGAGATCGGCAGCTCGGGCAGCTCGGCCTTCATCGCGACGAGGATCTCCGGCAGGTTCGCGCTGGCGTAGGCCGGGTTGGGCAGGTCCGCCGCGCGGTAGGCCTCGGCGAAGGCCTTCGCCATGTCTTCAGGCGGCGGGGACTGGCCGGGCTCGTACTTGAGATCCAGGTGCAGGAGCAGGTCTGGGTCTTGGGCGAAGATGTCCAGCGCCTCGGCGAAGGTGGGCATCGGCGCCGGGTCGAGCTGGGCGTTCGGCGTCTCCGGGTCGGGCAAGGCCCCGCAGAGGTAGCCCGACTGCAGCTCGTCGACGGTGAGGTCTTTGACGTAGATGACCTCGTCCACGGGCGCGCCGTCCATCGTCGTGCAGGTCTCTTGGCGGATCGTCGGGTCGTGGCTGAGCACGGCCACGCCATCGGCGGTGACCACGAGGTCAAACTCGACGCCGTCGTCTCCGCGCGCCACGGCGGCCTCAAACGCGGCCAGGGAGTTCTCGGGCCACAAGGCGGCGCCGCCCCGGTGGGCCTCGATGAGCGGGTCGCCTTTGTCGAGGGCGCCGCAGGCGAGAAGTGAGAGCAGGAGGGTGATCATCCACCAAGCGTAGCAGAGACCGTGCCTTGGCGGGAACGGCGTGTACTCTAGAGACATGGACACCCCCGGCGCGCTCTACGGCTTCGCCCCGCCCACCCTCACCGGCCACACGGTCAAGATCCCCGGCTGGACGGGGCGGCTGCGCATCGCCCACATCACGGATCTGCACTTCGGCGTCGTCACCCCGATGGCGATCCAGCGGGAGGCTGTGGCCCAGGTCAACGCCGCCAAGCCCCAGCTCACCGTGCTCACCGGGGACTTCATCTGCCGGGGGCGCTCGTTTCTCGACCGCATGACCGAGACCTTGGCCGCCATCGAGGGCCCCAAGCTCGCCGTGCTCGGCAACCACGATCACTGGAGCGACGGCCCCGGCGTGCGCGCGGCCTTGGAGCGCGCCGAGGTCGAGGTGCTGGAGAACGCCTGGACGCTGTTCGGCGTCGGCGAGGACGCCTTGCCCATCGTCGGCTTAGACGACTACGGCACCGATCACCACGACGTAGACCGCGCCACGAAGGGCCTCGGCGCCACCCCGGCCCTCGCGCTCAGCCACAACCCCGAGTCGGCGCCGCTCCTGTGGGGCCGGGGCGGGCCCAAGGTCGTGCTCTCGGGGCACACCCACGGCGGACAGCTTCATGTTCAGGGCTGGACTGAAGCCATCTGGCGCAAGCTCGTGAACGTGAAGTACCTCAGCGGCTTCTACACCGAGGAGGGCTTTCAGGTCTACGTCAACCCCGGCGTCGGCGCGTCCGTGGTGCCTTGGCGGTACGGCCGCCCGGCGATGCGCACGGTCTCGGTGCTGAACTTAGAGGGCGGCGGCTGAGCGTCGCGCCTTCACGCGGCCCGGGGCGTGAGGAAGTACGAGAAGGCGCGCAGGGCGCTGGTGATCGGCGTGGTCGTCGTCTCGATCAGGCGGCGGCCCAGATCCAGGCGATCGGCGTCGGGGACAGCCTTCTGGCGCTCGCTGAGGATCACGGCGAGCCCGGCGTAACGCGCGGCGCGGTTCAACAAGGCCGCGTCGTTGTCGGGATAGGCCCGCAGAAACGGCGCGATGAGGTCCATGTCGGCCCCCGCTTGCAGCCAACGCGCCAACAACAGGCCGAGATCCCGGGCCGGATCGCCCGCGCCGGCCTGCTCCAGATCGACAAAGCGCAGATCGTGCTCGGCGACGTAGAAGTCATCGGGGCAAGGGTCGCCGTGGATGAGCGCAGCGGTGAACCGCTCGGACTCCCGGAGCAGCCCGGCGGCCTCGGGGACGGCGGCCTCGACCCGGGCGCGCCAGCGGCTCGCCTGGGCGGCGCCGTCGGGGAGCAGGCTGCGCAGCGGCGCCTCTTCTCCGGCGCGGTGGAGCTGGCCCAAGGCGTGGCCCAAACGGAAGGCGTCGGTGGGGCTCACCTGCCGGGCCACGGTGCGCTCCAGCACGCTGCGCTGGCCCCGGGACACGTCGGAGAGCAGCAGGCGGGCCCGGGCGGTGTCGTGGTGCAGCACTGAAGGGACCACCCGGCGCCCCAAGAGGCGGCCAACGGCGGAGAGCGCGGCGTGCTCGTGACCGGCCTCAGCGCGGCCGCCCTCGTGGTCTTTGAGCCACGCGACGCCGCCGTCTGCGAGGAGGAGCCGCATCACCCGAGGCGAGCGCCCAGGCTGGGGGCGCGCGTCCAACACTCTCGGTCCGCTCCAGTCCTCGTCACCGATCACGACGTCACTCCCTCGAAGCTGGCTTACGCTGGCCATTGGTGAACCCTCCCGCTGGTCGGGCTCCCTCTGAGG
>JBEAVX010000900.1:0-3025 GCA_041160755.1 Pseudomonadota bacterium | reverse complement strand
GGTCTCGCGCGGGGTGAAGGCGGCGAGCAGGCAAAAGCAGCACAAGACGGCGGAGACGATCGCCCGGGACAGCGTGGCCAGCAGCTTCAGCATCGGAGAGACCTTCGGCGTCGGGCGGGTTGACGTTGGACCGTCAAGACCTGCCCTTCAGGTTCCTCCTCAGCTTATTCAGGCCCCCAGCCAGAATTTGTCCGGCACCCTGAACTAAAGTTCAGGTGATCCTTTGACCCGTCAAGGGTCGGTCTCAGGCGCCCAGGCTCGCCCGGCGAACGCTGTCGAGCCAGGACCGCAGGGGGTTGAGGTCCAGCTCACCGCTGCGGGAGAGGCGCTCCAAGAGGCGCTCGCCGGTGCGGGCGAGGTCGAGGAGCTGGCGCACCCGGGTGGCGACGAAGCGGCCACGCAACATCACCGACGGATCCGACGTCAAGGTCTCCTGCTCCAGCACAGTGAGCGCGTCGTTGAGGCTCTGGATGCTGCGGCGCACGAGCTTGAGCTCGCGGTCTTTGAAGACCCGGGTGACCATCGCCCAGATGTCGGTCTCGGCGGCGTAGAGGCGGCGGCGCTCGCCGTCTTGGCGCACGCGGTGCACGACCCCCCAGAGCTGGAGATCGTTCAAGGTCATCGACACCGAGCCCGCGCTGAGCCCCGTGCGCTCGACGATCTCTTCAGCGCTCATCGGCTCTTGGCAGAGGTAGAGGACCGTCCAGACCTTGCCCATCGACGGCTTGAAGTTCCAGAACTCCATCAGCTCGCCGATGGTCTCCGCGGCGATGCGGATCGAGTCGTCGATCGCTCGCGCGGCGGCGACGGGGTCTGTGGTGCGCGCCATCTGAATCTCCTGGGGTCTCTTGTAGCTTACCTCAGTTCAATGGTCATTGAAGATGTTGAAAGTTGCGCGTGGGCAGGAGCGGCGCTGGATTCCTGGTGTGTGGCACTTGTGGCGCCGCCCGAGCCTGTCTACATTGCCGCCAACCCACGGAGGTCCTCATGCTCTCGCTCCTGCTCGCGCTCGCGCCCGCCTTCGCCCAAGAGGGGCCCGCCGCTGTGGAGGCCAAGGATGGCGAAGAGGCCCCCGCTGAGGCGCTGCCTCCCGAGGTCGTCTCGGCGATCGTCGGCGGCGTGGCCACGTCGGACTTCAAGATGGTGGGCAGCCTCTTCGCGTACTCCGGCGGTTACGGCGGCGACTTTTGTTCGGGCACCCTCGTCTCGCCGCGCTGGGTGGTCACCGCCGCCCACTGCATCGTCGCCGCCGAGGACTACGTCGACTACGGCTATGACGTGTACTTTGTCATCGCCGATCAGGTCTACACCGGCGACTGGGACGACTACGGCGTCGCCTCGGAGCTCATCAAGCACAGCAGCTACCGCGACTCCAGCGTGGCCTACGACATCGGCCTCGTGAAGCTCAGCCGCAACATGAACTCCGTGACGCCGATGGCCGTGAACACCGACGCCCCGCGCAGCTCCTGGTCGGGCAAGAACGTCACCTACGTCGGCTACGGCATCACCGGCACCACGAAGTCCGACTCGGGCACCCGCCGCACCGTCGATGTGCCGTACTACACCTACGACGAGCACTTCGTCTACACCACCGACAGCGTCGGGAAGAAGAACATCTGCTCCGGCGACTCCGGCGGCGCGGCGCTGATGTTGGCCCCCGACGGCAGCTATGAGCTCGTCGGCGCCAACTCCTTCGGGTTCAACACGAACGGCGGCGCCCCCAACTGTGAGGGCGCTGGCGCCGCCGCGGGCTCCACTCGCCTGGACTTCTTCTATGACTGGGCGGTAGACCAAGGCGTGCCTTTGGATGAGGCCGACGCTGACGCCGACGCCGACTCCGACAGCGACACGGACGCCGACAGTGACGCCGACTCCGACAGCGACAGCGACACGGACTCCGACAGCGACGCCGACGTGAACCTCGACGACACCGGCAACCTCCCCGAGCGCCCCAAGTCGAACGACCCCAACGCGAGCCTCGGCATGTGCGCGGCGGCCGCTCCGGGGGCTGGGCTCGTGGGCCTCGGCGTGGCCTTGGGCCTGCTCGTCACCCGGCGTCGTCGGGCCTGAGCGTCTGGCTCAGCCGCCCCGGTGCCGCTCGGCGCTGCGGGCGAGCTGACCGGCGGCGTCTGCGAGCAGGCCGAGGTCGAGGCCGCAGCAGCGATCTTCGACGGTCTGGGCGAGGGGCAAGGCCGCGGCGCGGTCGTCTAAGGCCATCGCCGCCCGGGCCAGGCGGAGCTGTACGCGGCTGAGCATCGGGCCCTGCACGCGGCTGAGCTCGGCGCTGGCGGCCAGCGCGGCCCGCCCGGCGCCCGCCCGGTCGCCCAAGATCGCCGCGGCCTCGGCCCGGGCGGCGAAGCCCAAGGCCACGAACCCCTCCGGGTCGGCGCCGTCGAGGAGGGTGAGCGCCCGGTGCAGGCGGTCCAGGGCCACGGCGGCGGCGGTGGGGTTGCCGGGGCGGGCGTCCAGCGTGGCGACGGCGCGGAGGATGTGGGCGGCCCGGCGCTCCGTGGGCTGGTCCAAGGCGCGGGCCAAGGCGACGGCGTCGGCGAAGCGGGACTCGGCGAGGCGGGCGCGGCCGCTGTCCAAGAGCGCCTGGCCCCAGGCCCGGGTGAGGCGGGCCTCGACCCCACGCTGGCGGGCGCCCCGGGCGCGGGCGACCAGGGCCTCGGCCTCCAGCGCGGCGCGCTCGGGCTGGCCGGAGAGGGAGAGGGCCTCGACGGCGTCGGCCTCCACCAGAAAGGCGGCGGCGGGATCGGCGAGGCCGCCGACCTCGGCCTCTCGGGCCTGGGCGCGCTCGGCGCGGAGGCGCACGGCGTCGGGGTCGGGCAGGCGGGTGAGCACGCCCTGGGCGATGAGCTCGCCGGTGGGGGCCCAGGCGCCGCCTTGGCAGGTGATCAGCGCCTCGGCCTCCAGGGCGGCGAGGGGCTCGTCCGCCGGGATCTGGGCGACCTCCTCGATGAGCGACATCGGGGCGTCGCCGCCGAGGAGGCACACCGCGCCGAGCACCTCCAGGGTCTCATAC
>JBEAVX010000893.1:0-5243 GCA_041160755.1 Pseudomonadota bacterium | reverse complement strand
CCATCGCGTCGATGCGACCACGGAGCTGATCCCGCACAGACTCGGGCACCCCGGCGAATGGGTCGGAGACGTCGCCGGGGATGGGGGTGATCTTCTCTTTGATGAACTCTTCGAAGCCCGTGCGGCCGTACTTCTCGCGCAGCGGGTCAAACGTCGGCGAGGTGACGACCTCGGCCCAGAAGCGCGCCTGGGTGTCTTGGCCTTTGCGGGGGCGCACGACGAGGTAGACGTGGCCGAGCTCGGGGTAACGGTGCAGCAGCAATGAGAGCCACACCTTGCCCAAGAAGCCAGTGCCGCCGACGGCGAGCACGCGGCGCCCGGTGAGGAGCTGCCGCAGCATGAGCGGTCGGGCGTGTTGAGCGCCCTGTGTGGTGAGCTCGCTCATAGAGCGTCGTCCTCCTCGCCGCTCGTCTCCGCCAACACCCCAGCGGCCTTGCCCGGGGTCACCTCGGTCATCACCATCGGCGCGATGCGGAACAGCGTGATCGACGGGCTCGGCGGCGCCGTCTCACGGGCCATGCGCAGGGCCTCGTTCATCGTAGGCGCCGTCTCATAGCCGAGGATCTTCGGCACATACTCGTTGTCGGCGCCGACGACGATCACCCGGCCGATGTGCTGGCGACCGTTCTCGCCCCAGTACCACATATAGAACGGGTGCGCCGGGTGGTAACCCTTGCCCGTGCGGTACATCTGGATGTAGCCGGGGTTTCGGGAGAAGTCGCGCTCGAACCGCTTGTGCAGCTCCATCGCGTCTTTGGTCTGTGTCAGGATCTTGTGGAAGAACTCGACGTAAGGCGCGTGCTGCTCCCGATCAAACTTGTCGGAGCAGGGGTGCGTGATGATGACCGTGCCGCCCTTTTTCACCAAAGGCGCGCCTTTGGAGAGGTTGAACAGATAGCCCTGGGCCATCACCGAGACGAGCAGCGGGTTCAAGAACGCGCCGACGTTGTACGGGCTGATGTAAGGGATCGGGAAGATCACGATGTCGGACTGGCCCTCGACGGGCACGAGGAGCTGCTCGTAACACTTCTTGAGCGTCTCTTTGTGCACGGCCTCGGTCTCACCGGCCCACACGCCGATGACGCCATAAGGCGCGGGCACCCGCTCAAAGATGGCCTGGCGCGCGGGCTGGGGGAGGATCTGCAGGGCCTTCACGAGCGCCTTGAGACCACGCTCCTCGGTGGGCGTGAGCTCGTCCTCGTTCTTGGACAAGAACTCCAGCGGCGTGTCAAACATCCGGTTGTTCACCGTCGTCTCGATGGTGAACACCTTGACCTTGGAGTTGATGAGCTTGCCCACCCGCTCCAGCTTGGCGCTGAGATCGGAGACCTTGGGATCCATGTAGGTCTCAGACGCGCGGATCGTCGCCGGGTTGTGGTGGTGCCGTAAGGTCTTGTACCCCACGAGCCCCGTGCCCAGAGACTTGTGGCCGCCGTTCATCGGCACGAACGTGAGGTTCGAGTAGATGATGAGGTCGCTCTCGGCGGCCCGGGCGTTGATCTCGACGTCGATGCCGTCTTCAGTCTTGCCCAGGTACGTCATGCCGCCAGGGCGCTCGGCGTCGTGGTTGTACAGACGGTTGGGCCAGAACCGTTTGAAGGTCTTGGGGCCGACGGTGTGTTTGATCTCGTCCTTCGTCATCGGCCGGTGAAAGGCCGTGGCGATGATGAGCTCGATGTCGGTGACGGCGTACTGGTCGAGGAGCTCCAGCACGGCCTCGACCACGCGGCCACGAATGTCGGGGGCCTTCATCGGCGGCAGGGGCATCGAGAGGTCATCGATGGCGATGGTGACCTTCATGCCCGGGCGCAAGAGCGCATAGAGCGGCTCGCTGTTCAGCGGGTGGCTGAGCGCGTAGCGGATCGCGGCGTCCACGTCGTTGAGCGGCTTGAGCGGCGGCTTGGGGTAGATGACCCGGGTGCCGATGGGGAGGTCAACCTCGACGAGCTGGTCGCCGGAGAAGATGACCCGCGGCTTCGAGCGGTGGCTGATGGTGACGACGGAGGGGTGGCTGCTCATCGAGGGCCTCTAGGATTCCGCAGGGTTCAGGGGCGACCGAGCATCCCGCGGGCGGGGGTGTCGATGTCGAGGATGGGCCAGTTGTAGGCGTGGGCGAGCTGGCGCAGCTTGGAGTCGGGGTGAACGCAGTAGGGGTGGCCCACCACGGAGAGCATCGGCACGTCGGAGTACGAGTCGGAGTACCCTTGGCACAAGGCGAGGTCGTGGCCGTGACCGCGGGCGTCATCGACGATGAGCTGGGCCTTGCCCGGCCCGGCGACGACGGGGCGCATGAGCTTGCCCGTGGCGTAGCCGTCCTTCATCTCAAGACGGTTCGCGATGATGTCCGCGCGCGGCACGTTGAGGTGGTCCGCGAGGTGAAACATCGTCACGTCGAGAGACCCGGTGATGAGCACCACCCGCATCCCGGCGTCTTGGGTCTTGAGGATGAGGTCCGTCGCGCCCCGGAAGAGGTTGGGCTTCACGACGGACTGAAAGACCTCCCGGCTCAGCTCGACGAGGCGGTCTTCAGACATGCCCTTGAAGTGGGAGAAGAGCGCCTCGTTGAACAGTCGGCGGTCTTGAAGCTCGGCCAGGGCCATCCGGGGGCCGTCGAGCAAGGCGCCGCCGATGCGCTTGAACGTCTCCCAGGGGGTCTGGGAGTTGGCGAAGTACATCACCGTCGGCTGGATGAGGTTGGTCCGGACGAGGGTGCCGTCCACGTCGAAGTAGGCCGCGCGCACCGGGGTGCTCCTGGTTACAGGGGCGGGCACTTAACCCGACCCGACCAGCCGCCGCCACCCTGCCCCGGCCAGCTTTTCGCCCGCCTGACGAGGCCTGACCGCATTCTCACCAAGGCCGCGAAGGAGCCTACGCAGCCCTGACGGAGACGCGAAGGCCGCTACGCGCGCAGGGCTCATCCTCTCGGGCGGCGAGCGGCCGGGTCTAAGCTGTCCTCCACCGAGGGCACCAGCGGCAGCCGGTAACCGGCCTTCACGCCAGACTCGGACATCGCCCACGGGAACGGCGCGTCCACCCGCTGGCTCACGCCTTGTTCACGCATCCAGCGCCACAGCCCGGCGCTCTGCGCGGACACCAAGGCCGTCACCTCGGGGCGCTCCCCCGACTCCTGCTCACGAATCTCTTGCATACGGAGCTGAAGCGCGAAGATGGCCGAGCGGCAGAAGTCGCTGGCGCTGCGCTCCTGCGCCGCAGGGTCGAGCCCCCGGGCCTCGGTGACGAGGTGATACGCCCGCTCGCGGGTGAGCGCCCGGCTGAGCACGACGTAGAGGTACTCCGCCACCTCCACCGAGCCCCGGCGCCCGTAGAGCCGGGCCTTGCCCCGCCCCGGCAGGTACCCCGCGGCGCAGTCGCAGTGGGTGGCCACCGCGCAGACCAGTACGCAGCGCCAGTGCGCCGGGCCGCCGAGGAGGATCTCCCGGCGCTCAAAAGGATCCTTGGCGGCGCGCTCCTCTTCGCTCAGGTCAGCGAGGCTGACGCTGCGCTCGACGAGCAGCCGCCGGGCGATCCGCGCCGCGGCTTCGCCTTCAGGGGTGCCCGCCTGGTCGGCGGCGAGGTTGAACAGCTTGCGGATGCGGTCGAGCCTCACGGGGGCCTCCTCAGGCGCCGAGCGCCCAGAATACAACGCCGGACCCTAAGGCCGCGCGCCGGTTCTGCGCCTCACGAGCCCTTGACGAGATTCTGCCTCAGAGGCCGGCGTCCCGCAGCGTCGCCACCTCGACGGAGAAGAAGGTGAGGTGATCAAAGGGGCTGGTGAAGGCGTTGTTGAAGAAGCCGAGCTGGTTGAGGTGGTCGGCGGGCATCGTGCCCAGGTGTTCGCCCCAGATCGCGGAGTCGACGGGCACGAGGCCGTCGTTGTCGCCGTCGAGGAGCTGCACGAGGGTGTAGGTGGCGGCGAAGTGGGCGTCGACGATCTCGCCGTCGGTCTCGCCTTGGCAGGTGAAGTCGAGCGCCCCGCAGGTGCGCCCCGACCAGGAGCGGTACCAGACGCCGTCTACGTCGAGCACGGCGGCGTTGAAGGCCGCCATCTCGTCGTGGGTGAGCCCGGCGAGCTGCGTCGAGAAGTCGGCGCTCTCCCCGAGGCCGATGAGCGCGGCGAGGCCCGCCATCGCCGCGTCGACGATCCACTCGGCCACAGCGCTCACGTCGAGCACCCCCGTCGCGGCGTCGGCCACGGACGTGCCGTGGTGGGGCGTGGCCAAGGTCGTGAGGCTCACGACGCGGTCGGAGTACCCCAAGACGCTCACCATGTACCGCGCGTCGAGGCCGCCTTGGCTGTGGGCGATGAGGTTGAAGCGCCGCCCACGGCCCTCGAGCATGAGCTGATCGACCGCCGCCGCCCACTGCTCGGCGCGGGTCTCGGGGGGCATGAAGGCGTCCACCGCCGGGGTGTGCACCTCATAGCCTTCGGCCTCCAGGGCCTCCTTCACGTCGATGAAGTAGTCAAAGAGCCCCAAGAAGCTGTCGGTGCCGCCCATGCCGTGCATCAGCACGAGGGGGTGCCGGGTGAACGACAGCTCGCAGCCCGCGGCGCAGGCCACGGAGAGGGTGTGGGTGGTGGGCCCGGCGTCGGGGTCGGCGGGCTCGATCCGCACGAGCACCTCGCCGGAGCGCACCAGGCCGACGTTGAACCCGCCGCCCGCCGTCAAGGCCACGGGGCCCGCCATCGGCGCGCCGAGCAGGTCCACCACGGTGACGAGGGCCTCCCCCTCCCCGTCCCAGGCGTCGAGGGTGATCGTCAGCGTAGACGTGGCGGCCCCAGCCGTGGCGTGGAGCGCCGCCTCGCAGCGCGCGCGGCTCGCGGTGACGGCCTCCCCTTGGCCCACGAAGTCACCTTCTAAGGCCACGGCCAACGCGCCGGAGTCGTCCAGCGCGCAGGGGGGATCCGGGGGATCCTCCTCGACGGGCTCGCCGGAGTCGTCGGTGTCCGAGGTGCCGTGGGTGTCGATGGGCGCGCCGCTGTCGGTCACGGCAGGGGCGGAGTCACCGGAGTCATCGAGCTTCGCGACGCCGGAGGACGAGCAGGCGAGGAGGAGCAGTTGGAGGAGGCGCATACGCACATCATATCTCGCGCACGCCCGCGCGTGAGCGTTGTGGGGTATACTTCTTCACCATGCCGATTCTTCTCGGACTTTGGTGGCTCGGCGCGACCACCTCCGCGCTCACCGTCCCCGTGGTCTTGCCCGCTGGTGAGGCCGCGGAGGACTGGCGTCACGCCTTGAGCC
>JBEAVX010000878.1:0-5552 GCA_041160755.1 Pseudomonadota bacterium | reverse complement strand
GCGGCCGACGTCAAGGTCACCAACAGCGACGGTGATCCCCTCATCGTCTACGTCAACGGCAAGGAGCGGGGCAAGACCCCGACCACTCTGAAGCTGCCTGACGGTGACTACCTCATCGCCGTGAAGCCCGCGCCGTTCACGGCCTTTGAGCTGAGCCATCAGCTCGCCGTGAACAACAACACCAAGGGCACGCTCACCTTCTCGTGGACGTATGAGTCCGTCGACTTCAAGTGGGACGGTCCTCAGCCCGAGCCCACGGTCGAGGCGGCGCCTGCGGACGCGGGCGGCGGCGCGGCGGCGACGGGCGGCGGCGCGGCGGCGACGGGCGGCGGCGCGGCGGCGACGAGCGGCGGCTCCACCACCTCTAGCGGCGGCGGGACGACCTCCTCCACCGGCGGCGGCTCCACGACGACCAGCGGCGGCGGCTCCACCACCTCTAGCGGCGGCGGCTCCACCTCCTCCACCGGCGGCGGCTCCACCACCTCCTCCAGCGGCGGCTCCACCACCTCCTCCAGCGGCGGCTCCACCTCCTCCTCCAGCGGCGGCTCTACCTCCTCCACCGGCGGCGGCTCCACCTCCTCCGGCGGCGGCTCCACCTCCTCCACCGGCGGATCTTCGTCGAGCAGCTCAGGCTCCTCGTCGAGCAGCTCGGGCTCCTCCAGCACGGCCTCCTTGGCCCCGGTGACTGGCGGCGTGCCCGAGGGTGTCGAGCTGCCCAAGCCCAAGGTCATCGGCGACAACGTCCGCCTGGGCGTGGCCCCGTTTGACGCCTCCTTCGTGCTCGCGGGCCCCGACGGGGTGCTCCTCGACGCGGCGGGCGGCACGGTCACCTTGCCCGAGGCCGGCGCCTTGATGAAGGCCGCCATGGGCGACAAGATGGTGGAGTACACCGTCAAGCCTGGCGAGGTCCCCGGCCTGCCCCTGCCTTGGGGCGCGGAGATCACCGTCGGCGAGAAGACGACGAGCTACTTCTACTCCCCGGCCACGGCCACGCAGAAGGTCGAGCTTCGTGTGGACCTGCCCGAGCCCGTGGACTACCCGGTCAAGGTCACCGGCGAGCTCATCGCCAGCCCCGGCCAGGTCCAGCGCCTCGTGCTGGAGCCCAGCCTGCACCCCGCCATGACGGCCTTTGAGCGCATGGAGGACGCCCTCCCCGGCAAAGAGGCCGCCGTCAAGAAGATCGGCGTGCGTGTCGGCGCGGGCCTGGGCGTCGCGGCCATCGGCGGCGCCGGGTACTACTTCGGCGCCATGCGGTACGCGACGGCCGCCGCTGAGGCCACCAACGAGGCCGACTACGAGGCCTACGCCCGGACGGCGCTCATCGGCACCATCGGCAGCGTCGTGCTCGGCGGCGTCGGTCTCGGCGTGAGCTTCACCGGCCTGCTCTACGCGGGCGGCGAAGGCGGCGAGCTGATGGGCGAGTACACCGAGGCCGAGGAGGCCTACCGCAAGGCGAAGAACGAGACGGTGGATCTGTTCTCGCTGACCGGCGAGGCCCCCGTGTCTCAGGAGGCCCTTGACCTCTTAGACGATCCCCCCTCCAACTGAGCGAACGGAGAGTCCATGCGACCCGACCAAACCCGGTCCATCCTGACGGCGCTCTTTCTGTTCGCGCCAGGCTGCATCCTCAACACGGCCTTCCCCTACAACCCGCGCTTCACCGACGGCGACGGCGACGGCAAGGCCTACATCGACGGCGACTGCGATGAGTGGCCCGGCCATGGCGGCCGCCCGGTCATCGCGGGCCAAGACATCTACGACTCGCTGCAAGCGGCCGTAGACGCCGCCAAAGACGGCGACGTGGTCACGGTCTGCCCGCTCCCCGGCGACCAGGAGTACGGCGGCCTGACGGTGATCGAGGACAAGTCGATCAGCCTCGTCGGCGGTGACGATCCCGACCGCATCGTGCTCAACGGCAAAGACGCCGGCGCGACCATCCGCGTCGCGGGCGGCGCGCTCACCCTGGAGAACCTCACGATCACCGGCGGCGCGGGCACGGACTACGGCACCGGCGGCAACCGCCAGAACCTCGGCGGCGGCGTTGACGCGGCGGCGGCGACGGGCCTGGAGATCGTGAACTGCGTCATCCAGGGCAACGTCGCGCAGTTCGGCGCCGGTGTGCTCGGGCCCCTGGACGTCGAGAACGCCGAGACGCTCATCCTCGACTCGCTGATCACCGACAACAACGCCACGTCCACCGGCGGCGGCGTGTACCTCAACTGGGGCGGCCAGATCATCGGCACGAGCGTCTACCGCAACCGCTCGGCGAACGCCGGCGGCGTGGTGGTCTCGGCGAACACCCTCACCATCACCGCCAGCGAGATCATCGCCAACGTCGCGACGTCGAGCTCCGGCGGCGGCGGGGCCTTGGTGTTCGACGCCAAGCTCAACTCCGAGGCCTCGGAGTGGGGCCAAGGCGACACGAACAACTCGCAGAACGACATCATGCTGTCCAACACCAGCACGAACAAGACGAAGTCCTACTCCGACAAGACCTCGGACGAGACCTTCTCCTGCGACGCCACGAAGCAGTCCTGTAGCTGAAGCAGCGCGGGGAAGGGTCTCCCCCTCCCCGTTCTCTCGTTTGAACCCGACGCCGCGATGGTGCAAAACCCTCGCGGCGTCGTCGTCTTCAGGGCTCAGGCCTTCGCGGGCGGGCCGTCGTCATCCCCAGCGTCGGGGTGCATGTACGAGCCGCGGAGCTGCACAGGCGCCACGTCATCATCGACGTGCTTCCGCACGCGCAGGTTGAGCATCTCGACCAACACCGAGAAGCCCATGGCGAAGTAGACGTAGCCCTTGGGCACGTGGTGGTGGAAACCTTCAGCGATGAGGCTCATGCCCACGAGGATGAGGAAGGACAGGGCCAACATCTTCAGGGTGGGGTGGGCCTCGACGTAGTCGCCGATGGACTTCGCGGCGAACAGCATCACGCCGACGGCGACGACGACGGCGATGATCATCACCGGGATGTCATCGGCCATGCCCACGGCCGTGATGACCGAGTCCAACGAGAAGATGATGTCCAAGAGCGCGATCTGGCCGATGACCGAGGCGAAGGACACCGTGGCCCGGCCGTCTTTCGTCGGGCCGTCTTGGTGGCCTTCGAGGTTGTGGTGAATCTCGCGGACGGACTTCCACAACAAGAACAGACCGCCGGTGAGCAAGATGAGGTCACGGGCGGAGATCGGCGTGTTCATCACCGGCATGGTGAACAGCGGGTCGGTGAGGCGCATGATCGCCGAGAGGCTCAGCAAGAGCCCGACCCGCATAAACATCGCCAAGAACAGGCCCACCCGTCGGGCCTTCTCTTGTTGTTCCCGCGGCAGGCGGCCGACGAGGATGGAGATGAAGATGATGTTGTCGATGCCGAGGACGATCTCCAGCACCGTCAGGGTCAGGAGCGCCATCCAGGCGTCCGGCGAGTTGATCCAGCTCAGCCACTCCATGTCGTCGATCTCCAGTGAGGCGGGCTCACTCTATCCCTGAAGCACGGCGGCGGTCCACACCGGCGTTTGGCCGGGGGACCGCCACGAGCTTGCGGCGCGCGACAGGGGCTACTTGAGGCCCTTGTACTCCATGTGCACCGTCTGGGCCTCGTCCACGACGAGCAGCTCCTCGAAGTAGTACGCCATGCCGCCGATGGGCATCGCCACGTCCACCGGGGCCACGCCGCCCTCGACGGCGTTGTTCTGGGCGACGTAGGCCTGCTGCATCTCGGCCTGGCCGGCGGCGCCGAGGTACTCCCCCTCGGGGGTCACGGGGGTGGAGAAGTACTCGACCTCACGCATGGTGCTCGTCGTGGCCTTCGCCTTCACCTTGGCCTCGTAAGGCAGGTAGACCGCCCACCGGACGTAGGTCTGGGGGATGTCGGCGACGGGCAAGGAGAGATCGACGGCGCCGTTGCCTTTGGCGTCCGGGGCCTGACCGGCCTCGATCCACACCAGCTCGACGGAGAACGCGGCCAAGGCGCTGCCCGAGGCGCGGCTGCGGACCAGGGGGATGAGGATGGCGCCTTTGTCGTCCTTCGCGGGCTGAACGGCCTTGTCGGCGACCTTCACCGACCACAGCTCGGCGCCTTCAGGCAGGTTGATGCGCAAGAACTGGCGGCGGTTGTTGCGCACATACCAGACCATCTGGCTCATCACCTTGCCGTCGGGGGTCACCATGGTGACGGCCTCAGCGGTGTCGGCGATGGTGACGAGCACGTCGACGTCTTGGTGCTGGTTCACCCGCAGGGGCACCTTGTAGTCGGCCTGGCGGTACTTGAAGCCCAAGAGCACGGGCTGGTCCGTGCGGCCGAGCACGCTCGCGGGCAGCTCACGCACGTCCACACGACGCGCGCCCGTGGCGCCCTCGCTGAGCACCTCCAGGGTCGAGAGCGCCGCGACGCCCACAAAGCCCTTCACGCGCTCCACGCCCTCGACGCCGACGACGGGCACCTGGGTGTCCACCGAGCCTTCAGGCAAGACCCGCTCGTAGTCGAGCATGAGCTTGTAGCTGCCCAGGGCCTCGAAGTTGAGGTCCACCTCGACCTGCTGCAGCTCACCCTTGCGGGTGGACGTCCACTCCCGCACACCCGAGCCGGTGACGTCGAGCACGGCGACGTCCGCGGGCAAGGTCACCGTGAGCTCGGTGAGCCCCTGGTGAACGATCGTGTACATGATGTCGCTGTGGCCGGTGAGCACACCCTCCGAGACGCCGACGAGGGTGTGAACCTCGGCGTAGCGGCGGGCTTCAGCGAGGGCCTCTTCAGCGGCGGCGCCGGGGGTGATCTCCCGGGTGTAGGAGATGGAGAGCCCGCTCGTGGCCGGGAGCAGGGCCTCCATGCGCCGCACGTCGCCGCGCAGCTCGTCCTTCACCATCTTCGCCTGGCCGACCTTAAACTCCAGGTCGTCCTTGGCGTTGGGCACCTCCAAGAAGACCTCCGTGCCCGCGGACGGCGCCATGGGGAACGACATGCTGGAGGTGCCGTCGGCCTCAAACACCTGGGTGGCGAAGGTCAGCTCGACGGCCAACACGCCCTTCTTGTCGGTGACCAGCGTGTACCAGCCGTTCTGCAAGAAGATCGGCGCGTCCGCCCCGCCGAGCTTCGCCGACTTGAGCGCGACGGAGGTGGGCAGCAAGGGCACGACGATCCAGCCCTTGTCCTTGTGAACCTGGACCTGCATCTTGGCGGTGAAGGTGGCGGACTCGCCATCGGCGGCGACGCGGCCCTCGTAGGTGGCGCGGTTGAGCGAGTAGCTCTGGGGCGCGACCTCGGGCTTCTCCTCGGGGGCCTTGCCCGCCTCGTAGAGCTTCTTGAAGTCGGTCCAGGGCATGACCACCCGGGCGTCGGGGATCGCGGGCTCGGCGGCGAGAGACAGTGCGCTAAAGAGTAGGAGCGAGATCATCGCGACTCCCGGTACTTGACGGTGATGGTGGCGCTCTCGCCAGGGGAGAGCAGGGACTGGGTGACTTGGATCGCCGCGCCGTGGTCGGGCAGCGGGATCGCGAGGGTGGTGGCGGAGACGCCGGACTTGCCGGGGATCTCCGGGGGCAGGGCCGAGACC
>JBEAVX010000852.1:0-9679 GCA_041160755.1 Pseudomonadota bacterium | reverse complement strand
CCCCCGCGGCCCTGCCGGAGATCGTCGCATGAGCCTCGTCCTCCCCACCGTACAAAGCGAGCCCCGCCTCAGCTTCGCCGATCTGGCGCGTCTGTACTGGGAGATGACGCGCCCACGGGTGCTGGCCTTGGTGCTGTTCACGGGCCTGCCGGCCTTGGCGATGGCGGACGGCGGGTGGCCGAGCCCCGGCAAAGCGGCCCTGGTGCTGTTGGGCACGGCCATGGCGGGCGCGGCCTGCTCGGTCTTGAACGCCTACCTGGAGCGTGACATCGACGCTCGGATGGCCCGCACCCAGCTTCGTCCGCTCCCCGCGGCTTCAGTCGCCCCGGGCCACGCGCTCTTCTACGGCCTGGGGCTCTCGGTGGCGTCTACGGCCTTGCTCTGGGCCGTCGGCGGCCCGGTCGCGGCGGCGGTGGGGCTGCTCTCGATCCTGTTCTATGTCTTCGTCTACACGCTCGGGCTCAAGCGCCGGACCGCGCAGAACATCGTCATCGGCGGCGCCGCCGGGGCCACCGCGCCGCTCATCGCCGAGGCCGCGCTCACCGGGCAGCTCACCTCGGCGTCCTGGATCCTGTTCCTCATCATCTTCTTGTGGACCCCGCCGCACTTCTGGGCGATCGCGCTCTACCGAAAGGACGATTACGCCGCCGCCGGGGTGCCGATGATGCCCAACGTCGTCGGCGACCAGGGCACCCGCTGGCGGATGTTGGCGTACACGCTGTTGCTCGTGCCCGTCACCCTCGCGCCATGCTTCACCGGCCACCTGAGCGCGGTGTATGGCGTGGTCGCGCTGGCCTCGGGGCTCTGGTTCACCTGGCACAACGTCCGCGTGCTCCAGGCCCAGGATTATGAGCAGGACCGCGTCATGTTTAAGGCCTCTGTGGCCTACCTCTTCATCTTGTTCGGGGCGATGCTCATCGACCTCGCCTTGGCCCCCTTCGCCCGTTGACGCCAAATCGCGCGCCGTGTGCTATACGCGGGCGTCACGGGAAGCTCTCTCCACCCTACCGGACCAAACCCATGCACATCCGGATCCCCTCCATTCGCTCCATGCTCACCCGCGTGTCTACGCTGTCGCTCCTCGTGATGGGCGGCTGCTACACCCGATGGGACCCGCTGACCTTCAAGGACGATCCGCAGTCCACGATGATGCCGATGTCCGATCTCGCGCTCTCGACGGACGAGATCTACTGGCCGGTCATCTGGATCACCGTCGCCATCTTCGTGTTGGTGCAGGCGCTCCTCACCGTCGCCGTCGTGAAGTTTCGTGAGAAGCCCGGCGAGCCGATGCCTGAGCAGGTGCACGGCAACATCAACATGGAGCTCGGCTGGACCCTTCTGCCGGTCATCATCCTCGTCGCGATCTCCTTCCCGACGGTCACCCGCATCTGGGCCGCCCAGACGGCGCCTGAGGGTGAGGTCTTCGAGATCAAGGTCGTCGGCAAGCAGTGGTGGTTCGCCTTTGAGTACCCCGAGCTCGGCCTCGTCACCGCGAACGAGGTGCACCTGCCCGCCGGTCGCCCGGTTCACCTGGCGCTGCACTCCGGCGACGTGATTCATGCGTTCTGGATCCCCCGCCTCGGCGGCAAACGTGACCTCATGCCCGGCCGCATCAACCACATCTGGTTGACCGCCGACATGCCCCCGAATGGTCAGGACTCGATCCGCCTGGAGGGCCAGTGCGCCGAGCTGTGCGGTGACTCCCACGCGCTGATGCGCATGGAGGCCATCGTGCACACCCCCGAGAGCTTCGACAAGTGGGTGGCCGCGCAGAAGCAGGCCGCCGCGACCCCGACGGAGCCCCTCGCCGCGAAGGGCGCGGAGACCTTCCTCGCCGCGGGCTGCATCGCCTGCCACTCGACCGACCCGTCGAACGCCCAGGCCTTCCTCGCGCCGAACCTCTCGCACTTCGGCAGCCGTCCGCGCCTCGCGGCCGACCGCTTCGAGAACAACGCCGAGAACCTCGCCGCGTGGCTTCGTAACCCCCAGGCCGTCAAGCCCGGCGCGACGATGCCCAACCTCAACCTGAACGATCAGCAGGTCGACGCGCTCGTCGCGTACCTCAGCTCGCTCAAGTAACGACACCCCTTCCCCTTCGGAGGCCACATGGCCAGTCCAGCGATCGTACTCCCCGAGCACTGCTCGGAAGAGAAGCTCTCCGGCATCTGGAGCTGGATCACCACCGTAGACCACAAGCGCATTGGCGTGATGTACGGGGTGTCCGCGCTCTCTTTCTTCATCCTTGGCGGCGTTGAGGCCCTCGCGATCCGCACCCAGCTCGCGATGCCCAACCAGTCCATCGTCGGCGCGCACTTCTACAACAGCCTCGTCACGATGCACGCGACGACCATGATCTTCCTCATGGTCATGCCGCTCTCGGCCGCGTTCTTCAACTACATGGTGCCGTTGATGATCGGCGCCCGCGACGTGGCCTTCCCGCGCTTGAACGCCTTCTCGTTCTGGACCTTCCTCTTCGGCGGTCTGTTCATCAACTCGTCGTTCTTCTTCGGCGAGGCCCCCGCCGCGGGCTGGTTCGGCTACGCGAACCTCACCTCGATTCAGTACTCGCCGGGCCCCGGCGTTGACTTCTGGGCCTTGGGCCTCCAGACCCTCGGCGTGGCGTCGTTGGCCGCCGGGTTCAACTTCATCGCCACGATCCTCAACATGCGCGCGCCGGGCATGTCGCTCATGCGGATGCCGGTGTTCGTGTGGATGACCCTGGTGGTGCAGTTCCTGGTGATCTTGTCGTTCCCGATGATCACCGTGGCGCTCATCCTCCTGACCTTCGACCGCATGTTCGGGACAAACTTCTACGTCCCCGAGGCTGGCGGCGACCCGCTCTTGTGGCAGCACCTGTTCTGGCTGTTCGGGCACCCCGAGGTCTACATCCTCATCCTCCCGGCCATGGGCATCGTCTCTGAAGTCCTGCCGGTCTTCGCCCGCAAGCCCCTGTTCGGCGCGCCCTTCGTCATCTTCTCGGGCATCCTCATCGGCTTCGTCGGCTTCGGCGTGTGGTCGCACCACATGTTCACCACGGGCCTCGGCCCCGTGGCCGACACGGCGTTCTCTCTGGCCACGATGCTCATCGCCATCCCCACGGGCGTGAAGATCTTCAACTGGCTGGCGACGATCTGGGGCGGCTCGATCCGCTTCACCACGGCGATGCTCTTCGCCTTGGGCTTCATCAGTATGTTCACCATCGGCGGGCTCTCCGGCGTCATGCACGCCTCGCCCCCGATCGACCTGCACCACCAGGACTCCTACTTCGTCGTCGCGCACTTCCACTACGTGCTCTACGGCGGCGCCATCCTCGGCTTGTTCTCGGGCATCTACTACTGGTTCCCCAAGATCACCGGCAAGCTGATGGACGAGCGCTGGGGCAAGGTCCACTTCTGGACCAGCCTCATCGGCCTCAACGTCACCTTCTTCCCCATGCACTTCTTGGGGATGCAGGGCATGCCCCGCCGCGTGTACACCTACGAGGGTGGCTTCGGCTGGGAGATCTGGAACCTCTGCGCGACGGTCGGCGCGTTCTTGCTGGCGCTCTCCGCCCTCATCTTCTTCATCAACCTCCTCAAGAGCTTGGCGAACGGTGAGCAGTCCGGGAACGACCCCTGGGACGGCGCGACCTTGGAGTGGACGCTCACCTCGCCCCCGCCGGTCCACAACTTCGACCTCATGCCCAAGGTCACCTCAGAGCGCCCGTTCTGGGACCAGAAGTACGGCTCGACGCACGGTCACGATGACACGACGGAAGTGGCCGAGGAGGAGCAGCTCCCCGCCGAGATTCACATCCACATGCCCCCGGCCTCGTACTGGCCGATGGTGGTGTCCTTCGGCGTCATCACCTTCTTCGGTGGCCTGATGATTCATCCCGTCGTCTCGGTGATCGGCGCGCTCACGGTCATCGTGGGCACTGTGGCCTGGACCTTCGAGCCCGAATAGGGCTCGGCTCCCCTCCCCTTCTCAACTCTTCGTCGAGGTCTCCACCGTGTCCTCCGATCATTCCGCCGTCTCGGTTCATGAGCATCCGCCGGCAAGCTTTGGGGTGCCCAACCTCAAGCTGGCCTTCTGGCTGTTCCTCGCCTCGGACTGTATGCTCTTCGGCTCGCTCATCGCGACCTACCTGTCTTACCGTGGCAAGGACCAGCTCTTCGGCAACGGCCCTTACCCCCTGGACCTGTTCTCGGTGGAGGTGACCACCATCTCCACCTTCGACCTGCTGATGAGCTCGGTGACCATGGTGCTCGCCGTGGCCGCCATCCAGCGGGGGAACATGTTCCAGACCCGCCTGTGGCTGGGCTTGACCGCGCTCTTGGGCGCGATCTTCGTCGGCTTCCAGGGCTATGAGTTCACACACTTCTACCTGGAGGGCCTCAAGCTCCAGGGGAACCTGTTTGGCTCGACCTTCTACGTCTTGACCGGCTTCCACGGCACCCACGTCACCCTCGGCGTCGTGTGGCTGCTCCTGGTGTTGGCCACGACCTTCACCAAACACAAGAGCATGGTGACGCACCTGAACGTCGAGGTCGCCGGGCTGTACTGGCACTTCGTCGACATCGTCTGGATCGTCATCTTCACCCTCGTCTACCTGATGGAGTACACCGTATGAGCGGCCACGACTCCCACGCCCACGCCGGTGGGCACGACGAGCACGAGCACAAGCCGACGAGCATGTCGACCTACCTCGGCGTCGCCGCGGTGCTCACGGTGCTCACGATCATCGAGATCGGGCCGCTGTTCGAGTGGTACAACCTCGGCGTCGCCCCGCTCTTGGTGCTCTCCGTCGTCAAGTTCGCCCTGGTCGTGTTCATCTTCATGCACCTGGGCCCTGACGAGCCCATCTACAAGAAGATCTTCGTGCCCAGCCTGCTCTTGGCCGGCTTGATGGTCACGGTGATGATGCTGCTCTTCGGCTCGTTCACCCGCGCCGAGCAGATGGCCTACAAGGGCCCCGTGCTCGGCTATGTCGCCGCCCCCCCGCCCAAGGTCGAGACGCCTGAGGGTGAGGCCGGCAGCGGCGCGGCGGCGGGCGCTGAGCAGGTCGCGGCCGCTCCGGCCGTGGACGGCGCTGAGGTCTTCAAGACCAACTGCGTCGCGTGCCACGGCCCCGAGGCCAAAGGCGGCGTCGGCCCCAACCTCACCGACGCCGAGTGGAAGAACGGCGGCGGCACCCTGGCCGACATCGAGGCCACCATCAACAACGGCGTCGCGGGCACGGCGATGATCTCCTGGACCCCGCTCTTGGGTGCAGAGAAGGTCAAGGCCGTCTCGGCGTACGTTCATTCCCTCGGCGGGGGGAAGTGACTCGGAGGAGATGATGCTGGGTCTCTGGCGCCTCTTTCTCGGCGATGCCCAAGCCCATCCGGGCATCGCCCCCATCTTAGAGGTGAGCGACTACTCCCAGCTCCCTGACGCGCCCCCTGGCGCCTGGATCGACTGGGGGCTGCATCCGAGCACCATCGCGGGCACCGCCGCGATGGCCGCCTTCTACTTCTACGCCATGGGCCCGCTGCGGGAGCGCTGGGGGCTCACCCAAGAGGCCACCAAAGGCCAGAAGTGGCGGATGGTCGCGGCGATGTTGGTGATCGTGGTGTGCCTGAACGGCCCGCTGCACCACGTCGCCGACAACTACCTGTTCTCGGTTCATATGGTTCAGCACCTCTTGCTGACCCTCGTGATGCCGATGCTGTTCATCCGGGCCTGGCCGGAGTGGTTCTTCACGGCGCTGTTCAACCGCAGCCCGAACCTGCTGAGCTTCGCCAAGCTCGTGACCTTGCCCGTGCCCGCGTTCTTGCTGTACAACGGCATCCTCGGGCTGTGGCACATCCCGGCGTTCTACAACCACACGATGGAGTCCCACCCCGTTCACATCGCCGAGCACCTGATGTTTATGGTGACGGCGGTGATCTGCTGGTGGCCCGTCGTCGGCACCGCCAAAGAGCTGCAATCTCTGCAGCACTTCGGCAAGATCGTGTACCTCGTCGTGCTCGGCGTCCCCATGAAGGCGCTGGGCGCGATCATCACGATGGCGAACGACGTGCTCTACACCTGGTACGCCCATGTGCCTCGGATGTGGGGGATTGACCCCCTCTACGATCAGCGCATCGGCGGGATCATCATGTGGGTGCCCGCGGGGTTCATCGTGTGGGGCTCGATCGGCGTCATCTTCGTGCGCTGGTACCGGGAGGAGGCGGGCTCACGCTCGACCCCGGCGAACCGTCCGCGCCCTGTCCCCCGTCCACTGGGCTGATTCGGCCCAAAGGGTGAGCCATGCTCTCGCTGCTTCTGCTGCTTGGCTGCGGCCAGGCGCCGCCGTCGACCACCACCCCCTCCACGGAGGCGGTCGCCGCGCCCGAGGCCCCGAAACCTCTGGGCGGCCCGACCCAGCGCGGCGCCTACGTCGTCGCCTTGGAGCTCGTGCCCAACCCACCTCCCCTCTCCGAGCTGTTTGAGGTGAAGGTCACGCTCACCGATCCCCAGACCGGCGCGCCGATCTCCGACGCCACCGTCGCCGTGGACGCGCAGATGCCCCAGCATGGCCACGGGATGTCCACAGACCCCATCGACGACCCTGGCTCCTGTGACGCCGCGGGGGTCTGTACCCACCCTGGCGGGGTCTACCGCACCACGGGCATGAAGTTCCACATGCCTGGCAAGTGGAGCGTCAGCATCGACGTGAGCGGCCCCAGAGGCGCCGACCGGCTCGTGCTGCCCTACGAGCTCTTATGAGCCCCGCCCTGCTGAGCCTGCTGTTGGCCTGCGGCGACGCGCCGTCGTCGAGCGCTGGGTCATCCGCCTCCTCGACGACGTTGACCGCCCGCGAGCTGGCCCAGGTGATGAGCCTCTCGCCCCTGCCCGAGCGGCCGCCGTCGCCCTCGAACCGCGTGGCGGACAACGCCGACGCCGCGTCCTTGGGCTTGGCGCTGTTCTTTGACGTCCGGCTCTCGTCCAACGGCGCGGTCTCCTGCGCGACCTGCCACCAGCCCGCCCGGCACTACACCGACGGGGAGCGCGTCGCGAAGGGCGTCGCCGTCGGCAAACGCAACACGCCGACGCTCATCGGCGGCATGTACTCGTCCTGGCAGTTCTGGGATGGCCGCGCCGACACCATCTGGTCCCAGGCCTTGGGCCCCATCGAGAGCCCCCTGGAGCACAACCTCGATCGGGTGCGGGTCGCCCACCACGTCTTCAACCACTACAAGGCGCCCTATGAGGCGCTCTTCGGGCCGATGCCGCCCCTGGATGACCGCGCGCGGTTCCCCGAGTTCGGCCGCCCGAACCCCGGCGAGCCCCAAGGCCCGGATCACCTGCAGTGGACGGCGATGAGCGAGGCCGACCAGCGCGCCGTGAACAAGGTCTTCGCCAACGTCGGCAAGGTGCTGGAGGCGTTTCAGCGCACGCTCACCCCGCAGCCGTCGCCCTTTGACCGCTACGTCGCCGCCGTGCGCGCCGGAGATGCGACCGGCGGCGGCAACCTCAGCGCGGAGGCCCAGGCCGGGCTCAAGCTCTTCGTCGGTGAGGCGAGCTGCGTGCTGTGCCACAACGGCCCCAACCTCGCCGACGACGCCTTTCACAGCTTGGGCCTGCCGACGACGCCCTCTGAAGGCCTCGACATGGGCCGGGCCGTCGGCGCCCGCCGGGTGCTCACCGCCGAGTTCAACTGCGCCGGGCCCTACAGCGACACGACGGACTGCCCGGAGCTTCGGTACCTCAACCCCGAGTTCCCGGACTTCATCTTGGCGTTTAAGACGCCGAGCCTACGCCACGTCGCCCAGACCGCGCCGTACATGCACGACGGCCGGTTCAGCACCTTGGAGGAGGTGCTCAACTTCTACTCGACCTTGCCCGGCGAGCCGCCGCTGGGCCACCGAGAGCTGACCTTACGGCCGCTGAAGCTCGACGAGCAGGAGATCGCGGCGCTCACCGCGTTCTTGGAGAGCCTGAGCGCGCCGTCCCCCGAGGCCAACCCGCCGAGCCCGTCTTGAGCTCGCGCCGGTCAGCGACCGCGTAGGGCGACGAGGAGCGCCTCACGTTGGGCGCTCAGGGTGAGCTCTAAGGCCAAGGTGACGCTCGTCCGGTACGCCTCCAGCGGGTCCCCGAGGGCCCGCGAGAGGTCGGCCGCCGCCGCCAGGTCGCGGTATTGGGCCTTGAGCTGGGCGGCGGGCTCATCGAAGGCCCGGGCGAGGTTGTGCGCGCCCTCCTCCCGAAGACGGCGGAGCGCGGCCTGGGCCTCCGGCGTGTCGGGGAAGAGCGGCGCGACGTAGTCCGCCGTGGCCCGCCAGCCCGCGGCGACCTCGGCGCCTAAGCCCAGGAGGGTGGCCACGGCGGGCGCGACCACGTCGAGCAGGCGCCCGGTCTGGGAGGTGAGCCCCGCCGCCATCGCCTTCTCTAGGCGTTTTCCGGCGCCCTGGACGGGGGTGAGCGTCGGCACCAAGGCGTCGGAGCAGCGCTCCACAAACCGCGCGGCCTCGGCCGGGGGCTTCACGAGCCGGGCCTCTCGGGCGAGCTCCGCGAGGCCGACCTCCCAGGCGCCGACCACGGCGGCGGAGACGAACTGGAAGGTGCCTTCGCCTTGAGACGCCCAGTCCTCAAGGGCCTCCTCGTGCTGGGGCAGGCGTCGCTCACCCACCTTGGGCTGAAGGCGGGCGCGCAGTCGGCTGAGCAGCGATCGTGGAGAGGCCATACGGCGCTCCGGTCAGGGGGAGGGCGCGTCACAGACGGGCAAGAGCGGGCAGCGGGGGCAGGCCTCGGCGTCGCGCGCCCCTGGACAGAGCCCCGAGATGCCGAGGTGGGCCAGGGCGAAGTCGTAGCGTGTTGGGTCGTCGGGATCCAGGCGGCGCAGGCGGGCGGTGAGCGCCTCGGCGACGCGCCAGGTGCCCTGCTCTCGCGGGATGAGCCCCAAGAACTTGCTGATGCGCAGGACGTGGGTGTCGAGCGGCATGAGCAGCTTGCTCGGCGGCAGCTCCGTCCAGAGGCCGAGGTCCACGCCTTCACGGCCAGAGCGCACCATCCACCGCAAGAACATGTTCCAGCGCTTGTTCGCCGAGCCGTCCGCCGGGCGCACCAAGATGAATCGAAGCCCCCGCGGGAGCGCGTCGAAGCTCGGCGCGTCTACCTTCGCCCGCCACGCCTCGGCGAGCACGGCGTCCCGAAGGCCCTCGACGGCGGCGTCAAGCGCCTCCCGGGCGCTCTTGTGCTCCGGCCGGTGGCCCTGGGTGAACAGGCGCCGCAGGGTGATCCCCTGCTCAAAGAGGCGCCGCAACCCCAAGAACAGCAGGGTGAGGTCGATCCCTCGGCTCCATCGGTAGACAAGCCAGTCTAGTTTGGGGCCGTCACGATCCGCGTCAAAGGCGCGGACGAAGCGGATCGGCCCGCCGGAGGCGTCGAGCACCGCGAAGAGGCGCTCCAGGACGGGCGGGAAGAGGTCCACCCGGCCATAGGCGAAGCTCGCCGAGAGGAGCGCCGCGAGGGCGACATCCTCGTCGTCGGTGTACCGGCGGGGGAATCGGATCGGGTCGGCGAGCAGCCGGGCGCCGAAGTTGGTCTCGGCGTAGAGACGCTCCAGGCGCTCGCGGAGCAGGCGCTCACGGGCCGTGAGGGGCGGGGCGAGCGTCAGGGCGACGCCGGCGCCGCGTCCGCCGACGCGGGCTCTGCGGGGGCGGCCGGCGCGGCCGGC
>JBEAVX010000826.1:0-3588 GCA_041160755.1 Pseudomonadota bacterium | reverse complement strand
TGGGCCCGACGCCGACCCAGCCCTCGACGCCGACCTCGGGGATCGCCTTGAGGTGCCGGGCGGCGAACCGCAGGCCCTCACCCTCCCGGGCGAGGCGCTCCCGGCGCTCCCGGCCTTGGGCGTGCTGCTTGAGGAGCGCCGTCTCCCGGCGGATGGTGAGCCCATTTTGGGCCTTGAGCGCAGCGCGGGTGAGCGCCAAGATCATAGGCTCTTCACCCTCGTCCTTCTTCTTCTCCTCGGGGAGCTGGGGCCAGAGGATCTCCGACGCCGGGGAGAGATCGGCGTCCACCAAGGCCACACGACCCAGCTTGACCACGTCCTCGACGCTAAACCATCGGTCTAGTAGGTCGCGGATGAGCTTGAGGCCGAGGAGGTCTTGGCCTTCCCCTCGGGCGATGAGGTCCAAGGCGGCGGCGCGCTCGGGCTCGGGCAGCTCAGCGCCCTCACGCCCGGCGAGCTGCTCCTCGACCAAGGAGGCGGCGACGGTCACCAGCTCGGCCAAGATCCGCTTGAAGACCTCGTCCTCGACGGGGGCGCTGCGGGAGGCGTTGAGGCGCAGGCCATCGGCGACTCGGGCGCCGCGCAGCCGCAGGGGGCCCACGGTGAGCGCCGCCTGGCCGACGACGACGCCGTCCCGAATCAGGGCGACGCCGGTGGCGCCCTCCGGGGCGGCCAGGCGCTCCTCGGGGCCCTCCAACCACAGACGTTGGCCCTCTTGTACCCGCACCGGGCGGTCGCTCGGCGTGGGCCAGGCCTCCCGGGCGCTGGGCAGGGGCTTGCCATTGAGCACGATCGGCACGGGGCAGCACCAGGCGTAGCGCCGCAGGAGCTTCGTCTCATACACCGCGTCAAACGGCCGGGAGAGGCCCTCGCGCAGCACCTTCCACGAGAAGCGCTCCCGAACATGAACCTGCACCCCTTCAGTCCGCGCGCTCGGGGCCTGAATTGGCTCCAGGGGATCGGTCAAGGTGAGCTTCACGCCGGGGCGCTCTAGGTGCACCCAGCGCGGGTCCAGGCCGACGGCGCCGAAGAGGCCCTGGCTCAGGTGTTGCAGCATCCGCGCCCGGCGGTCGTCGCTGCGGGTGAAGATCCAGTCGAGCAGGGCCTCCAGCTCCTCGGCCGTGGGGTGGTCGCCGTCCCAGTCGATCACGAAGTCGTCGGAGTCATTCACCACGGTGATCTTCGTGGCCCCGGCGCAGACGGCGGCGGCGACGAGCTCCAAGGTGTATCGGTGCGGGTCTTCGAGCTGGTGGTGGCTGAGCTTCTCAAACGCCCGGCGGCGGTCGAGGCGGAAGCGGCCTTGGGCGATGACGGTGGCGCCGTCGAGGAGATCGTCGTGGTCGGGGGTCTCGTCCGGCCTCTGTGTGGGGTCGCTCATGGCGCGCCCTCCCCGGCGAGGCGCTGAATCAGGGCCGGGGCCGAGGGCGCCCGGTCGCCGACGGCGCGGCGGGCGAGGCTCCACAGGGCGGGGCCGCTGATCTCTGGCGGCAGGGGCAGCAGGCGGGCCACGAGCGGGTGATCGAGGTTCACGACGAGGGCGCCCCGGGCGTCTTGTTCGCTGTGGCGTCGCAGGGCGCCGGGCTGGCGTTGGCGGGTGGCGACACGGTCGCGCAGGGCGTCGCCGCAGCCGGTGAACGAGGCCGCCACGACCACGGCGTCTTCGCCTTGGGCGGCGCCGAACTGGGCGGCGGCTTGGGTGACGGGGTGCTCGGCGAGGAGCTTGGGCCGCCAATAGAGGCCGTGGACCTCGGCGGGGGTTCCGCGCCCCAAGAGGCGCCCCAAGGCGAGCTCCGGGCGGCGCTCGGCGGGGCCGGCCAAGACGAGCTGGCCTGCGGCGCGCAGGGCCTCGACGACGGGGGAGGGGCCTTCAGCCCAGAGGCTCGGCTCGTTGCGCTGGGTGAAGCCCGGTCGGAGGGCGCGGAGGCTCGTGCGGCCGCCGTCCGCCGTGGCCAAGAGCGCCTCGTCTTCGGGCAGGCGGCGCAGGTCGGCGACGGCGAGGCGCAGCAGCGCGGCGTGGCGCTCGGGGGGCCCGCTCTTGTTCGCGGCGCGCAATTCCGTGAGCCAACGCTCCCGCAGCGGCCCGGCGGCCAAGGCGCGCAGGCGCTCGATGACCTCGGCGAAGCGGCGGTCCCGCACGACGTTGTCCCGGGTCAAGGTGTGCTCCAGCGCGCTGGCCTCCACCTTAAACGTCACGCCGGGCACCACATCCTCCACAGACTCCAAGAGCGTGAGCCCCCGGTTGAAGAAGCCGACGGGCGCGGCGGCCTCGTGCCAGTAGCCCATGACCGCGCGGAAGCCGGGCTCCTCCACGAGCACGGTCACCGGACCCTCCACAGAGAACGGCGCCTGAACCCGGGTCGGCGGCCGCGAGAGGCCCCTGACCTCGGCGCTGGTGATCACCTCGGCCCGGGCGTAACGACACCAGTGCTGCGCGGCGTCGAGGAGCTCTTGGGCGAGCGCCGCCGGGGCGTCGTCCCGCCGGGGCACCTCCAAGGTGACGGTGGTGCCCTCCACCGGCTCGTCCAGCTCAGCGAGGGTGTACTGGCGCGTGGCGTCGAACAGCACCCGGTAAAACTTGCCGTCGCGGCCGGTGTCGACGATGACGCGCTCGGGCCGCAGGGAGAAGACCGAGGCGAAGCCGACGCCGAACTTGCCGATGCGGGTGCGGTCGCGCTCTTTGGACGAGCTGAACAGCACGAGCAGGTAGTTCTGGATGATCTCCAGCGTCATGCCTTCGCCGTCATCCCGCACAGAGACGATCAGCGTGTCGTCGCGCTCGGCGACGTGCAGCTCGACCCGGCCGCTGCCCGCGTCGAGGCTGTTCTGAATCAGCTCCCGCACAAACGCGCTGCGCTGGCTGAACTGATCGACCAGGGCGTTGAGGGCCTCGGCGGCGGGGTCCAAGCTCATTCGGGCACCGTGTAGCCATAAGAGAGGTTCTTCGAGCGCATTCGCACGAGCTCGGCGCGGTGCGCGGGGAGATCCTCGGCGGCGACGGCCCACTTGCGCTGGTGCGAGAGGCGCAGGCCGTCGCTGGCGTCGGGCACGGGCAGCTCCGGGGAGAGCGGGTCGTCGATGTGGTGCTGGGGGAGCTCCGCGGTGAGGCGGCTGAGGCTCGCCGAGAGCTTGATCCCGTGGTCGCCGTCGGTGACCGGGCCGATGGCGCCGAGGCCAAGCTCGACCACCCGCACGCCGTCGGCGTTCAGCAGGCGGGCGGCGCCGACGGCCCCGCGCTCGGCGGCGGAGGCGAGGCGCACCTGCAGCACCTCCGAGGCGCGCACGCTGGGCCCGTCGAGGCGCAGGTGGCGGCGCGAGGGGTCGATCAGGCGCGCGACGAGGCGCACGAAGCGGGGGGCGCTGAGGTCATAGAGCGTGAGGCTGAGCTGGGCGGTGAGGCCCTCGGGGGCGTCGTCCACCAAGGCGAGCTCCGGCGGGTCGTCCTTGAGCGGGCGCACCCCGGCCAAGGCGCGCAGGGCGGCGGCGCGCTCACCGGAGCGGCGGTCCCCGGCGGCGGCGAGCACGTCGAGGCGCGGCAAGAGGCTCGGCGCGAGCTCCCGGTCGGCGCGCACGCGCAGCCACTCTTCAGGG
>JBEAVX010000823.1:0-2566 GCA_041160755.1 Pseudomonadota bacterium | reverse complement strand
CGAGGCCCCCGCCGCGTCTGCGCCAGCCACGCCTGCGCCAGGCGCTCCGGCGCCTGTGAAGCCGATCGCCGCGCCCAAGGTCGAGGCCCCCGCCGCGCCCAAGGCCGAGCTCGTCCCGGCGACCGCCCCGGCCAAGGTCCACGTCAACAACGACACCTTGCCCGGCCTGCGGATCAGCCGCGAGCAGCTTGAGCACATGTCCTATGACACGATCTCGGCGGTCTTCGGCCCCGAGTTTGTGCCCCAAGACGGCTACACCGTCCAGGTCCGGATGCCCACACCGCCGCTCCTGCTCTGTGACCGCGTGACGGGCATCGACGCCGAGCCCCTCACCATGGGCACCGGCACCATCTGGACCGAGACGGACGTCGGCTCCCAGACCTGGTACCTCCACGGCGGCCGGATGCCCCCGGGCGTGCTGATTGAGTCGGGTCAAGCCGACCTTTTGCTCATCTCGTACCTCGGCGTCGACATGCTCAACCAAGGAGAGCGCGCCTACCGCCTCCTCGGCTGTGAGCTGACGTATCACCGCAGCCTGCCCCGCCCCGGCGAGACGCTGCGCTACGACATTCACGTCGACGGCCACGCGAACCAAGGCGCCGTGCGTCTGTTCTTCTTCCACTACGACTGCCGCATCGACGGCGAGCTGATGCTCACCGTGCGCCGTGGGCAGGCGGGCTTCTTCACCAAACAAGAGCTCGCCGAGTCCATGGGCGTGCTGTGGGACGCCGCCACCGCCCCGGCCTTGCCCGGCTGCCGGGTCGATCCCCCGGCGGTGAAGTCTGTGCGGGGTCAGCTCAGCGGCGCCCAGCTCCACGCCTTCTCTGAAGGCCGCATGGTCGAGTGTTTTGGCCCGGGCTACGAGCGCGGCGAGACCCACAGCGCCCCGCCGACGATTCAGGGCGGCCGGATGTTGTTCTTGGAGGAGGTCACGCACCTCGATCCCAAGGGCGGGCCCTGGGGCCGGGGCTATCTGCGCGCCGTGGACCGCATCCGCCCCGATGACTGGTTCTTCAAGGGCCACTTCCACAACGACCCCTGCATGCCCGGCACGCTGATGTTTGACGGCTGCCTGCAGGCGATGGCGCTCTATGTGGCGGCCTTGGGCTACACGCTGGACCGTGACGGTTGGCGTTTTGAGCCGGTCACCGGCGAGACCTACAACCTGCGCTGCCGTGGCCAGGTGACCCCGACAAGCCAAGAGCTGGTCTACGAGCTGTTCGTCGAGGAGGTCCACGACGGCCCCTTCCCGACGCTCTACGCCGATCTTCTGTGCACGGTGGACGGCCTCAAGGCGTTTCATTGCCGCCGCATGGGCCTGCGCCTGGTGCCCGACTGGCCCCTGGCCCGCTGGACGCATCTGCTCAAAGATCACGGCCACGACGGGCCCCACGCGGTCATCGACGGCTTCCACTTCGACTACGCCTCGCTCATGGCCTGCGCCTGGGGCCGCCCCAGCCTCGCGTTTGGCCCGATGTACGAGGTGTTCGACAGCACGCGTAAGGTCGCCCGGCTGCCCGGCCCGCCATACCACTTCATGTCGCGGGTCTCGAAGATCAACGGCCCCATCGGCGTGTGCCAGCCCGGCGCCGAGATCGAGCTGGAGTACGACATCCCCGAGCGGGTGTGGTACTTCGACCAGAACGGCTGCCCGTCGATGCCCTTCGCCGTGCTCCTGGAGGCCGCGCTGCAGCCCTGCGGCTGGCTGGCGAGCTTCGTCGGCAGCGCCCGCACGACCGATCTCGACCTCTACTTCCGCAACCTCGACGGCACAGCGACCTGGCACAGAGAGCTCACCCCCGGCTGCGGCTCTCTGCGCACCCAGGTGAAGATCACGAACGTCTCGATGTCCGGCGGCATGATCATCCAGTCGTTTAAGGTGGTCTGCCTGCTCGGCGACGAGAAGGTCTACACCATGGACACGGTGTTCGGCTTCTTCCCCAAGGTGGCCTTGGAGAACCAGATCGGCCTGCCGTCGAGCCCCGAGCAGAAGGCGCTCCTGTCCGACGCCGCCCCGCTCACCGTTGACCTGCGCCGTCGCCCCGCGCGCTTCTGCGCCGCCGAGCCCCGGCTGCCGGGCCCGATGCTGCTCATGCTCGACCGTGTGGGCATCTGGGACGAGGGCGGCGCGAAGGGCCTCGGGCGCCTGCGCGGCGAGAAAGACGTGGACCCGAAGGAGTGGTTCTTCAAGGCCCACTTCTTCCAAGATCCCGTGCAGCCGGGCTCCTTGGGCTTGGAGGCCTTCGTGCAGCTCCTTCAGGTGTTCATGCTGCATCGCAACATGGCCGAAGGGATCGAGGCCCCACGCTTTGAGCCCTTGGCCATCGGCCGGGCGATCTCGTGGAAGTACCGCGGCCAGGTGGTGCCCACGAACAAGCTCATCTCCAGCACGCTCGACGTCATCGAGGTCGGTCGAGACGAGCGTGGTCCGTATGTGCTGGCGGACGCGAGCCTGTGGGTAGACGGCAAACGCATCTACGAGGGCAAAAACTTCGGGATGCGCATCGTCTCCGGCGCGCTGCACCACCCCCGCTATACGCGGACCCTTGATCCCGTCCAGGACCTG
>JBEAVX010000820.1:0-5963 GCA_041160755.1 Pseudomonadota bacterium | reverse complement strand
CACGGCGGAGGAGCTGGACTGCGAGGACCCGAACGACTACAACTGTGACGGATCGACCGGCTACGCCGACAGCGACAGCGACGGCTTCCCGGCCTGTAGTGACTGTGACGATACCTCGGCGGACAGCTTCCCCGGCGCCCCCGAGGTCTGTGACGAGCGCGACAACTCCTGCGACGGCGACATCGACGAGGGCGTGACCCTTGAGTTCTACGCCGACGCCGACGCCGACGGCTACGGTGACGGCGCGCGACCGATCTTGGCCTGCGCGCTGCCGTCTGGCGCCGCGATACTCGATACAGACTGCGACGACGGCGACGCCACGGTGAACCCCGGCGCGACCGAGGTGTGTGGCGCCTTGGACGACGACTGCGATGGCCTCACCGACGACGATGATCCCTCCGTAGACACACGCGGCGAGCCGACGAGCTGGGCGGACGTGGACCTCGACGGCTACGGCGATCCGAGCACCGCCACGGTGCGCTGCGACGTCGAGCCCGGGCGGGTGTTCGTCGATGGAGACTGTGACGACGCTGACGCCGCCGTGAACCCAGGCGCCACAGAGCGCTGTGACGCGCTGGACAACGACTGTGACGGACTGGTCGATGACGACGACGGCTCCGTAGATCTCAGCACCGGGCAGCGCTGGTACGCCGATGACGACCTGGACGGTTACGGCGACCTCAGCGACGCGTCCGAGGCCTGCGAGGCGCCCCCTGGGTTCGTCGCGGACAGCGCCGACTGCGACGACGGCTCGGCGGCGGTGCGCCCTGGCGCGACCGAGGTCTGCGACGGCCTGGACAACAACTGTGACGCGCTCGTGGATGATGACGACTCTGCCCTTGACCTCTCTACGGCGACCCTCCGGTGGGCCGACGACGACGCGGACGGCTACGGCGACCCCTTCACCACGGCGATCACCTGTGACGCGCCGCCCGCCTTCGTCGAGAACGACGGTGACTGTGACGATGGGGACATCGGGATCAACCCAGCGGCGGTGGAGGTCTGTGACGGCCTGGACAACAACTGTGATGCCCTCGCCGACGACCTCGCCCCCGATCTCGACCTGAGCACGGCGAGCACATGGTACACGGACGCCGATGGTGACCGCTTCGGCGACATCGCCGCGCCCCTCTACGCCTGCGAGCTGCCCGCCGGGGCCACGTCGAACGACGATGATTGCGATGACGGCGCGGCGACCGTCAACCCCTCGGCGACGGAGGTCTGTGGCGGCGGAGACGAGGACTGTGACCGCCTCAGCGACGACGCGGACGCCTCGCTGGATCTCTCAACGGCGACGATGAGTTACCTCGACGGCGACCTCGACGGATACGGTGACAGCGCCAGCATGACGCGCACCTGTCTCGTCCCGGCGGGCTACGTCTTGGCGGGCACGGACTGCGACGACGCGGATCCCAGCCGCAACCCCGCCGAGACCGAGGTGTGTAACCTCGTGGATGATGACTGTGACACCCTCACCGATGACCTGGACCCTGGCCTAGATCTCAGCACCGCCACGACCCGTTACCCGGACGCCGACAAGGACGGCTTCGGCGACCCGCTGGATCCGCTGACGACCTGCCTCGCGCCCTCGGGCTACACCCTCGACGACTCTGACTGTGATGACACATCCAGCGCGGTGAGCCCGTTGGCTACGGAGTCGTGCGATCTGATCGACAACGACTGTGACGGTTTGACCGACGGGCTGACGCTCTACAGCGAGACCTTCGACTCGGGCAGCCCCTCGGGGATGCAGATCAACGGGAACTCCTACTGGACTCGATTTGGCTCGGACGGCGTCCTCGTCGGCAGCTATCCGACCAACTGGCAGGTGGGCTCGGCGCTTCTGCGCTCGACCTTGCCCGCCACGAACCTCACCATCTCGTTCACGTTCTCCATCGGCTCGGGCTCCGGCGCCGACGGAATGGCGCTGGTGCTGCTCGACCCCGCCACGGCGACCACGGCCGTCGGCACGACCGGCGGAGGGCTCGGCGCGTATGGCCTCAAGGGGCTGGTGCTGGAGTTTGACACGTTCAACAACGGCAGCGGCGATCCTTCCTCCAACCACATCGCCTTGGCCGACTCCGCGACGGGCTCGACCTACGTCAGCGCGTCGAGCATCCCGACCTTAAACAACGCCGGGGAGTTTGACGCCGAGCTCGTCAAGACCGGGGACACGCTCACGTTCTACCTCGACGGCGCCTTGGTCTTCACCCACACCTTGAGCACCAGCTTCCCCTGGACGACGACGCGGGTGGGGCTCACCGCGGCGACGGGCGGGCTGAACAACTACCACATCACCGACGATCTCAAGATCGTCTGTCATTAGTTCGTCGCTCGTGGCGGGTCGTGTCGGAGCCACCGAAGGATCCGCCGCTCGGGCGCTGTTCGCGCTTCCCCGGCAACGATCGGCGCTTAGCTTTCGCGGATGCTGAGCCCCCCCTCCCAGCGCCGCCCGCTGCGCTACTCCGGCGCGCTTCGCACCCTGGCGTTTGACGCGCTGAGCGTCGGGCTGTTGTCGCTCTATGGCGGCGAGGTCTGCCCGCTCATCGAGCAGCTTGGCCCGGTTCATCTGGGGCAGATCCTCCTGGGGGTCTACGCCATCAGCCAGGCGCTCACCTTGCCCTTGGGCGGCCGCATCGAGGCCAGCCTCGCGCCCGAGCGCTGGCCCGAGGCCCTGGCGCGGCTCACGTTTTACCGCACCTTCGCCATCGGTGTCATCGTCACGTTTGGCTTCACCGAGGGCCTGGGATTTCCCATCGAGAGCGGCCTCAAGATGTTGATCGGCGCGGTCACGCTCGGCTTGATCTCGGCGCTGGACGGGCGATTTTACGTCGAGAGCAAGCTCATCGACGCCGCCGAGCGCGGTGAGCTCAACATTCAAGAGGTCGGCGAGCCCGCGTCTCGGGTCAAAGAGCTGATGGTGCTGGGCACGACGGGGCTCTTGTTCTCGACGCTGGTGCTGTTCTTGGTCGTGCGAAAAGACCTCTCCGACCTCGCCTTCGTCTCCCAGATCGACCTGCCCGGGGCCCTGCGGGACGTCACCATCGAGTTCGCCTTCGTCGGCGCCGTGCTCGTCGGCGGGCTCTTGCACCTGCTGCGGCTCGTGGGCAACAACCTTCAGCGCCTCGTCGACGCCGAGTCCAACGCGCTGGACCGCCTCACCGCCGGAGAGCTCGACGTGTGGGTGCCCATCTCCACCCGGGACGAGCTGGGCCACATCGCCGCCCACACAAACCGCCTCGTGGACGCCATGCGGGAGCGAAAGCGGGTGTTTGAGACCTTCGGCAAGGCCGTGAGCCCCCAGGTGGCGGCCCGCCTGCTCTCGGGCGGCGCGGCGCTCGGCGGCGAGCGCAAGCGGGTCGTCGTGATGTTTCTGGACATCCGCGACTTCACGCCGTGGGTGGAGGGCGCGGCGCCCGAGGCCCTCGTGCGTGACCTCAACCGCTTCTTCACCGAGGCCGTGCGGGTGATCCACCGCCACGGCGGCCTCGTCGACAAGTTCATCGGCGACGGCCTGATGGCGGTCTTCGGCTTAGACGAGCCCCAAGGCGCGGAGACGGCCGCCGCCACCGCCGCGCTGGAGCTTCAAGCGGCCTTCGCCACCCTCTCCCAGAGCCTCGAACACCCCATCCGCGCCGGGGTGGGCGTGCATGTGGGCGAGGTCGTCGCCGGGGTGATCGGCTCGCCGGATCGCCTGGAGTTCACCGTGGTCGGCGACGCGGTGAACACGGCGTCCCGGGTGGAGGGCCTCACACGATCTTTCGGCGTAGACGTGCTGCTCACCGGGCCGGTGGTCGCCGCCTTGGCGAACCCCGGCGCGTGGCGCAGCCTCGGCGAGCACGGCGTCAAAGGCCGCGCCGCCCGGGTGGAGCTGTTCGCGCCGGTCTGAGCGGCGTCTCAGCCTCGATAGAACTCGACGTAGCAGCGGCGATCGGGGCTGCAGCGCTCGGGGCAGGCGAGGCCGCCGTCGGGGCCCCAGCTCTCGACGCTCTGGGCGCAGGAGTAGGGGACCTCATTGAGCACAAACACGTCGAGCACGCGGCGGGGATCTTCGCGGTGCTCCCGGTGGCCCTTCCAGCGCAGGTGGGTGCAGAGCTTCATGGGGTCTCCAGGGTGAGCAGGTCGCGCAGGGTGTCTTGCACGCAGGTGACCACGACGGGGAGCTTCCAGCGGGTCATCGGCAGCGGGCTCGCCGTCTTGACGCTCGCCTCTCCGGCCGCCATGAGACGGGCCTCGGTGAGCGGGCCGCCGACGAGGGCCTCCTCAGCGGCGATGGCCCGAAGGGGGGTGTTGGCGACGCCGCCCAAGGCCACGCGGGCGAGGGTGATCTGCCCGGCGGGGTCAAACACCACACGGACGATCGCCTCGACGATGGGCCACTCGGCGTTGTTGCGGTGGGACACCCGGCGCCAGGCCGAGCGCTCCTTCGCCGCAGGCGCGGGCAGGTTCAGCCCGACGATGAGCTGACCTTCGCCGAGTCTGTGCGTGGCGCGGGGGTTCGTGCCGTCGCCATACAGCCCGGCGGCGTCGAGGAGCGCGCCATCGGCCAGCTCCACCTGCCCGTCCCAGGCCAACAGGCCCAAGGCGAGGGTGGAGGGGTGCGGCGCGGCGCAGGCCCCTTGGTCGAAGCAGGAGTGCAAGAAGTGGTCACCGCCCCGGGCCAGGCAGGCGTCGCCGCCTTTCTTGAGGCAGACGAGGCTGGGGTTTCGGTAATACGCGCAGCGCACCTCTTGGGTGAGGTTGCCGCCGACGGTGGCCACCTCACGGATCGCCGGGGTGGCGAGGCCCGCGGCGGCGGCGGCGAGGCCCGGGTAGTCCCGGCGCACCTCCGCGTGATGGGCGAAGGTGGCGATGCGGGTGAGCGCGCCGACCTTGAGGCCGCCCGTGGGGCCAGCGGAGATCGTGTTGAGTCCGGGCACGTCCCGCAGCTCGATCACGTCGCCGTGGTGAAGGCCACGGGCGCGGCGGGCTTGAAGGTCAGTGCCCCCGGCGCGGAAGCTGCCGGTGAGCGAGGCGGCGGAGAGGGCGTCTTTCGGGAGCGTGATCATGAGCGAAGCGCCTCCAGCACGCGGTCAGGGCGAAGGGGGATGGACCGGAGGCGAACCCCGGTGGCGTGGGCGAAGGCGTTGCCGACCGCCCCGGCGACGCCGATGGTCGCCAGCTCCGCGAGGCCCGCGCCGCCGCCGCGCACCCCCTCCAACGGCGTCTCATCAAACGTCACCTCCAGGGGTGGGGTGTCGCCGACGCCGATGATGCGGTAGTCCTCAAGGTTCGTCGTGAGCTGCAGGCCGGTCTTCGGGTCCAGACGACGCTCCTCGTAGAGCGCATACGAGAGGCCCTGAATGAAGCCCCCGAGGCACTGGCTGCGGGCGATCGGCGGCGCCATGATGCGTCCGGCGGCGAGGCCCATCCAGCCGTCTGTGGCGCGAACCCGGCCCGTGGCGGTGTCGACCTCCAAGGCCACGACGATCACCGCGCCGGGCCAAGCTTTGCCCCAGCCGAACTCGTCGGTGGCGAAATAATAGCCGTCGTCGTCCCGGCGGCGGCGGCCCAGGGCCCGGCGCTCCCCGGAGCGGGCGAGGATCTCGGCCCAGGTGAGGCGACCGCCCTCGTGGTCCACGCCGCCATGACCCATGACCGCGCCTTTGACGCCGAACAGGTCTTCAGCCAGCTCCACGAGCTCTTCAGTGAGCTGCTTCGCGGCGTCTTCAGCGGCGGGGACGATGGACGGCGTCGTGCGGCTGCCCGCCGAGGCTGGGCCCCGGGGCGCGTCGGAGTCGCCAAACTGCACCTCGATCTGCGACCGGGGCACCCCCAGGGCCTCGGCCAAGGTCCAGCTCAAGGCCGAGCGGCTGCCTTGGCCCATGTCTTGGCAGGCGCAGCGGGCGACGAACACCCCGTCTGGACGCCCGATCAGCTCGACGCGGGTGCCTTTGGACAAGAAGTAGGGCCATGCGGCGGCG
>JBEAVX010000623.1:0-12935 GCA_041160755.1 Pseudomonadota bacterium | reverse complement strand
GTTGTAGAGCCCGGCGGCCCAGCGGTCTCCGATCAGGCCATATACCGCCGCCTGGGCCTCCCGCACGGCCCCCTCGACCTCTTTGGCGTTGTGTTTGCCGGTCTCGTCGTATCGCACCGTAGGGCGCCACTGGCTGAGCTTGCCGTTGGGATCCAGGGTGAGGCCGTGCGGTGCTCGGCGTGTGGGGGCGTCCACTGCCAAGATCAGCTCCTCTAACCAGGGATCTACAAGATCCAGGCTGTGCCCCATCGCTTTGTCCGCCCAGTCCACCGAGAGCCCGCCCTTCTTGGCGCACTCCACCGCGAAGCCGACGAGGTGGTAGGCCTGGTCCGGCGACTGGCGCGGCCCCACGTCGAGGAGCGTCTCCGCGTCCCGAAGATGCCGAAGCGCAGCGGAGAAGAAAGGACGCTGGGTCGAGACCTGATTCTGGGGCATTGGGGGCCGATCCGTGAGGACACGAGCTTATCCCATCACCACCTCCTGAGCACTGGCGCTCCACCGCCCCCAAGGCTCACCACCCCCCAACATTTTGCGCCCCCGCGCCGCCGATCCGCGATACTCTCAAGTCACTGGAGACCCTCCATGAGAATCGCGCTGATCTCGCCCAAAGGGCCGCTCTACCGCCATCGCGGCGGAATCTTCAAGAAGTCCCTGCGCTACGCCCCGCTCACGCTCACCACCCTCGCCGCGCTGGTGCCCGCCGAGCTCAACGCGGACGTGCGCATCTACGACGAAGGCGTCGAGGTGATCCCCGAGGATCTCGACGTGGACCTCGTCGGCATGACGGTGATCACCGGATCGGCGCGTCGCTCCGTGGAGCTGGCCAAGCCGTTCCGGGCCCGGGGCATCCCCGTCGTCTTCGGCGGCCCCCACGTCACGCTGGCGCCGGAGGATGTGCGCGCTCACGCCGACGTGCTGGTCACGGGCTACGCGGAGGAGACCTGGCCCCAGCTTCTGCGGGATCTGCGCGCCGGTACGCTCAAAGACCACTACGCCCAAGGTCCGAACCACAGCCTCGCCGGGATGCCCTTCCCCAAGCGCGAGATGTTGAAGCGGCACAACTACACGACGATGAACGTGTTTGAGGCCACCCGGGGCTGCATTCACGACTGCGACTTCTGCGTGGTCCCCACGGCCTGGGGGCGCAAGCCGTACCAGAAGCCCGTGGAGGAGGTCATCGCCGACATCCGGCAGATGAAGGCCAAGAAGGCCCTGTTCATCGACCTGAACCTCATCGCCGACCGGCGCTACGCGAAGCGGCTGTTTGAGGCGTTCATCCCGCTCGGCATCCAGTGGTTTGGCCTCGCGACGAGCCTCGTGCAGCGCGACGTCGAGCTTCTGGATCTCATGGCCCGCTCGGGCTGCACCGGCCTGCTCATCGGGCTGGAGACTCTGGACGACGACGGCCTCGACGGCAGCCGCAAAGGCTTCAACAAGCCCGACCGTTACGTCGAGCTCATCGAGATGCTGCACGCCCGGGGCATCACCTTGATGGGCACCTTCGTGTTTGGCCTCGACAGCCACGGCCCCGAGGTGTTCATGGAGACCGCGCGGTTCTGTGTCGAGACGGGCATCGACCTGCCCCGCTTCGCCATCGTCACGCCGTTTCCCGGCACGCCGCTGTTCCAGCGCCTCACCCGCGAGGGCCGCATCCTCCACCACAACTGGGACCTCTACGACGGCCAGCACGTCGTCTTTAAGCCCACGCGCCTGAGCGAACAAGAGCTCCTGGAGGGCCACGAGGAGGCCTGGAAGTACGTCTACAAGCGGCGCAACATCGTGCGGCGCCTCGCGAAGTCCCGGCTGCAGATCCCGCTGTCCATCGCGTCGAACTGGGGCTACCGGTTCTACGCGAACAACCTGCACACCCACTACAACTGCGACTGGTTCATCGGCCAAGACGGCGCGCCAACCGAGAGGGCCACCGCATGAGCCGCCCGTTCCGCCTCACTCTGATTCACCCCTGCATCGGCCGCCGCCCGGGCCAGCAGTACATCAAGACCTGGCAGATGGAGCCGCTGCCCCCGGCGCTCATCGCGGCGTTGACGCCCAATGACGTCGAGGTGCGCTTCTACGACGACCGCATGGAGGAGCTGCCCTTCGACGAGCCCACGGACCTCGTCGCGATGTCGATTGAGACCTACACCGCCCGGCGTTGTTACCAGATCGCCAGCGAGTACCGCCGCCGGGGCGTGCCCGTGGTGATGGGCGGCTTCCACGCGAGCCTCATCCCGGAGGAGGTCGAACAATACGCCGAGTCCATCGTGCTCGGCGAGGCCGAGGCCGTCTGGCAAGAGGTCATCGACGATTACCGCGCGGGCACGCCGAAAAAACGCTACCAAGGCGTCGGGCGCCCGGCGTTGGACGGCAGCCGCCCCGACCGCAGCATCTTCCAAGGCAAACGTTACCTGCCCATCGGCCTCGTCGAGGCCGGGCGCGGCTGCCACTTCCGCTGCGAGTTCTGCGCGGTGCAGACGGTGTTCAACCGCACCCAGACCCGCCGCCCCACCGGCGACATCCTCGATGAGCTGCGCGCGCTCAAGGGCTCGAAGAAGCTGTTCTTCTTCGTGGACGACAACATCACCTCGAACCTCAAGCAGGCCAAGGAGTTCTTCCGGGCGCTCAAGCCCTTGGGCATCCGTTGGGTGAGCCAGTCGTCGATCAACGCGGCCCACGACGAGGAGTTCTTGATCCTGCTCAAAGAGAGCGGCTGCCAGGGCGTGCTCATCGGCTTTGAGAGCCTAAACCCCGAGAACCTCAAGAAGATGGACAAGGGGTTCAACACGATGAAGGGCGGCTACGAGGTGGCCCTGGCGAACCTGCGCAAGCACGGCATCCGCCTCTACGTCACCTTCGTCTTCGGCTACGACGAGGACACCGCGGCGAGCTTTGACGAGTCCGTCGAGTTCGCCCAGCGCCACGCCTTCTACATCACGGCGTTCAACCACCTCACGCCGTTCCCTGGCACGGCGCTCTACACCCGGCTCAAAGAGGAGGGGCGCCTTCTGTACGACGCCTGGTGGCTCGACCCGGCGTACAGCTACAACAAGATCCCGTTCCAGCCCAAACACATGGGCCCCGACGAGCTCCAGCGCCTCTGCGTCGACGCCCGGTCACGGTTCTACTCCCGCCGCAGCATCCTCAAGCGCAGCCTCGACCCGGTGAACCGCTCCGACTTCTTCATGTGGCGCAACTTCTACCTCATCAACGGGATGCACCGCGCCGAGGTCTCTCTGCGTGATCACTACCCCCTCGGAGACGCGGCGTGGCGCGGAGAGCTGCTCCCGGCGGCGTTTTAGGTGCCTTACCCCACCCGCGACATCTGTTTTGAGCCCGCCCGCCCCGAGGACGAGCCCGAGCTGCGCCGCGTGATGCGCGAGACGGCGATGGACGGCACCATCCGCCTCGCCTTCGCCCGGGAGCCCAGCTTCTACGCCGCCGCCGCCGTCGAGGGCCCCGTTCACGCGGCCATCGTCGCCCGCGACCCAGACGGCCGGGTGCTCGGGCTTTGCAGCCGCTCCACCCGAACGCTGTGGGTGGATCAGGCGCCTGTCCAGGTGGGCTACCTCAGCGCCTTGCGGCTGGAGGAGGCCTACCGGGGCCGCCGCCAGCTCCTCCAGCGCGGCTTCGACGCCGTTCGGGCCTTGGCCCAGGCCGATCCGGCGACGACGCTGCACATGACGACCATCTTTGAGGACAACGCCCCGGCGATCCGCTTCTTGAGCGCGAACTTAGAGGGTTTCCCCCGTTACCGGCGCATCGGCACCGTGCGCACCCTGGCCTTGCCGACGTGGCGGCGCCAGCGTGTCCCCCACGGCCTCGCGCTGCGGGCGGGCACCGACGACGATCTGGGCGAGATCGCCGCGCTCCTTCACCGAGAGCTTCGGCGTCACCTGCTCGCGCCGGTCTGGACCGAGGCCGAGCTCCGCGACCCGGCCCGCTGCCGTGGCCTGCGCCCGAGCGACTTCACCGTGGCCGAGCGGGACGGGCGCCTCGTCGGCTGCGTCGCCCTGTGGGATCAGACCGCCTACAAACAGTCCATCGTCGTCGGCTACGAGGGCGGCCTCGGCACCTTTCGGGGCCTCGTGAACCTCGCCGCGCCGCTGCTCAACGTGCCCCGGCTCCCGGCGCCGGGCGAGGCCATTCCCCACGCCACGCTCTCCCACCTCGCCGCTGAAGACGACGACGAGCTCCCGCTCTCCTTGGCGCTCGTGGCCCACGCGAGCAACCGGGCCATCGGCGCGGGCTACTCCTGGCTCACCTTCGGCGTCGGCGACGGCGATCCGCTGGGCGACGAGGTGAAGCGCCAGTACGGCGCCATCGAGGTCCGCGCGGCCTTGTTCTTGGTCTCTTGGCCCGAGGGCCACGCCGCCGCGGACGCCGTCGCCGCCCGCGTCCCCCGCTTAGAGATCGCCACCCTATGACGCCCCTGCGCGCATCGGTGCTGTCTCGCGCCGCCGTCACCGCGCCGATGCGGGAGCAGATGTTCCACCTGCTCAGCGCTCATTTTGATGGGGTCGAGCGCGCGCTGTTTGACGCTGACCTCGACGAGAAGGACGAGGTGATCACGCTCTCCGACGCCGATGGCGCCCTGCGTGGCTTCTCGACCTTATGCGCCTGGCGCCTGGAGCTCGACGGTCAGGCGCTCTGGGCCTTGTTCTCCGGGGACACCATCGTCGATCAGGCCGCCTGGGGGAGCCCGGCCTTGGCGCGAGGTTGGCTGGAGGCCGCCTTGCGCCTGCGGGAGCGCGCCGGAGGAGAGCCGGTGTACTGGATGCTCATCTGCTCCGGCTTTCGCACCTACCGGTTCTTGCCGGTGTTCTTTCAGACGTTCTGGCCCCGTCACGACGCGCCGACGCCGCCCGAGACCCAGCGCCTCATCGACGAGCTGGCCCGGCGGCGCTACGGCCCTCGGTACGGCGGCGGGGTGGTGCGCCTGCCGGGCAACGGCGCCGTGCTCCCCGAGGTCGGCGGGCTCACCCCGGCGCGGCTGCAGAACCCCCACGTCGCCTGCTTCGCGCGGCTCAACCCAGGGCACAGCCGAGGCGACGAGCTCGTGTGCCTCGCCGAGATTCACCCCGACAACTTCACCGACGCCGCCCGGCGGATGTGGGCGGGTCTGAAGCCGTCGTCGCCTGAGGAGTCTTAGGCCGACTGCGCGACGAGGGCGACCTCTTGCAGCTCGCGGACCTGCTTCAACATGCCCCGCAGCACGAGGTTGCGGGTCTCCATGACCCCTTTGCCCTGGTGCGCGGCCGTCGCGATGGACGGGCGGCGGTCGGGGTTGAGCATGGCCTCTAAGGTCTTGATCGGCGTGGCGTTGGGGAGATCCCGCTTGTTCCACTGAAACACGATCGGCAGGGTCTCGGGATCGTGGCCGAGGCGCCGAAGGTTCTCGAAGAGGTTCTGGAGCGCGGTGAGGTTCGCGGCCTCACGGCCCGGGTCGGAGTCGGCCACAAACACGATCCCATCGACGTTCTGGAGGAGCGCCTTGCGGGTGTTGTTGTAGAACGACTGCCCGGGCACGCTGTAGAGGTGCAGCTTCACCCGATACCCGCCCAGCTTGCCGACCAGCGCCGGGAAGTGGTCAAAGAAGAGCGTGCGCTCCTCGTCGGTGTCTAAGGTGAGCAGCTTGCCGCGCGCCTCCTCGGGGGTCTCGGCGTGCAGACGCTCCATGTTGGTCGTCTTCCCTGAGCGACCAGGCCCGTAGTAGACGACCTTAAAGCACAGGGTTTGACTCTTCGGGAGAACGTAGGGCATGGGGGCTTCCTGCCGAGGTGCCATCAGAGCGCTCGCTCTGATGGGTAGTCATTAAATACAGCGTTGCAGAGCGTCTTCGCAGCTGCGAGCGGCTGGTTGGTCCGCTAGGGGAGGGGACCTTGGGGGTCGGTGGATGCAGTGTAGCACGGATCGGCATGGTTACAATCATTCTACGGCCTGAAATATGAAATGCTGACAAGCGTGAGGGGTGTACGTTCGATGAACGCCGAAAACAACCCTCCACCAACACATCCTGACGTTCAATACGAAAAAAATCCAGACCATTCAATCCGGTCGTATATTGTTTGTAGGTTGTATGTATGTCATCAAAAGGATGAACTTTGGGCCTCTATGATCTCTTGAGGTTGTTTGTATTGATTGCATCTGCGACGCGCTCCGAGCGCCCGCCCCCCTGGATGCCCGGCCAAACCCACGTTAAGAGGGCGGTGCTGATCCTCTCTCCTCAAGTCCCTGAGCGCCTCATGTCCAGCCTCGCCTGCATCTCCGAGATCGCCCGCTACGAGGGCCAGACCGTCAAGCTGCACGGCTGGCTCGACAACTCGACGCCTCGGGGCAAGCTCCTCTTCGTGCAGCTCCGCGACGGCACGGGCCGGATGCAGTGTGTGCTGCGCCAGGGCCAGGTGGACGACGCGCAGTTCGAGGCCGTGAAGCGGGCGGGGCAAGAGTCCTCCTTGGTGATCATCGGCGCCGTGAAGGCCGATCCCCGCTCCAAGGTGGGCTTTGAGCTGGTCGTGTCCGAGGCCCATGTGCTCCAGGACGCCCACGACTACCCCATCACCCCCAAAGAGCACGGCCCGGCGTTCTTGTTCGACCACCGGCACCTCTGGCTCCGCAGCCAGCGCCAGTTCGCCATCCTGCGCATCCGGCACATCTGCGCCAAGGCCATCCGCGACTACTTCGACAGCCGCGGCTTCGTGCTCCTCGACTCCCCCATCTTCACGCCCAACGCCTGCGAGGGCACCACGACGCTCTTTGAGACCGAGTACTTCGGTCAGAAGGCGTACCTCAGCCAGTCCGGCCAGCTCTACCAAGAGGCCGGGGCCTTCGCCTTTGGCAAGACCTACTGCTTCGGCCCCACCTTCCGCGCCGAGAAGTCGGCCACCCGCCGCCACCTCACCGAGTTCTGGATGGTCGAGCCCGAGGTCGCCTTCGCCGAGCTCCCCGACATCATGGAGCTCGCTGAGGACTTCCTCTGCGCCGTCGTGGCCCAGGTCTTGGCCAGCGGTCGGCAGTACCTGGAGATCCTGGAGCGCGACGTGAGCGCCCTGGAGCGGGTGCAGAAGCCCTTCCCGCGCATCACCTACGACGAGGCCTGCAAGATGCTCGGCGAGCTCGGCGTGCCCGTGGAGCCCGAGGACGACTTCGGCGCCCCCCACGAGACGGCGCTCACCAAGCAGTTTGACCGCCCGATCATGGTCACGCACTTCCCCACGGCGATCAAGGCCTTCTACATGAAGGAGGACCCGACGAACCCCCTGCGGGCTCTCGGCGTCGATGTGCTGGCCCCCGAAGGGTACGGCGAGATCATCGGCGGCGGCCAGCGTGAGGACCGCGAGGACGTGCTCATCCGCAAGATCCACGAGCACAAGCTGCCCCCCGAGGCCTTCGACTGGTTCTTGGACCTGCGCAAGTACGGCTCCGCGCCCCACGGCGGCTTTGGTCTGGGCCTTGAGCGCCTCGTGACCTGGGTGTGCGGCATCCACCACATCCGCGAGACGATCCCCTTCCCGCGCACCATCGACCGGCTCACCCCGTGAGCCCGACGACGGCGGCCCGGCTGGCAGACGCCCTGGGCCTGCCGCTTGTCGGTCCTGACCGGGTGATCACCGCCGTCGCGCCCCTGGACGCCGCCGGCCCCGAGGCCCTGGCCTACGCCGAGGGCGCGGTGATCGGCGAGGCGGGCTGCGTCATCGCCAAAGCGCCCGTCGAGGGCCGCGCGGTGATCGTCGCCCCCGACCCAAAGCTCGCCTTCATCGGCGCCTTGAACCTGCTCTTCCCCGAGGAGCGCGCCGCCGGGGTTCACCCGAGCGCCGTTGTCGAGGGCCAGCTCGGCCAAGACGTGACCGTCGGCGCCAACGCCGTCATCGGCGCCGGGGCCCGCGTCGGCGATCGGGTGTGGGTGGGCGAGGGGGTGATCATCGGCCCCGGCTGTTTGGTCGGCGATGACACGCGCCTCTTCCCCAAGGTCGTGCTTTACCCCGGCGTCGTGATCGGGCGGCGCTGCCGGGTGCACGCCGGGGCGGTGCTCGGCGCCGACGGCTTCTCGTACCACCCGACGGCCCAAGGCCCGGTGAAGGTGCCCCAGGTCGGCGGCCTCGTGATCGAGGACGAGGTCGAGATCGGCGCGAACACCTGCGTCGACCGCGCCTTCTTGACCGAGACCCGCATCGGCCGGGGGGCCAAGCTCGACAACCTCGTGCAGATCGGCCACAACGTGCGCCTCGGCCCGGCCTGTGTGCTCGCCGCCCAGGTCGGCGTCGCCGGGAGCACCACGTTTGGGGCGGGCGTGCTCGTCGGCGGGCAGGCCGGCTTCACCGAGCACCTCAGCGTCGGCGACGGCGCCCGGGTGGCCGCGGGCTCGGGCGTGATCCGCGACGTGCCCGCCCGGGAGACCTGGCTCGGCGTGCCCGCGATGCCGTCCCGTCAGGCCCGGCGCATCCTCGCCGCGCTCAAGGACCTCCCCGACCTCGCCATCGAGCGCGCCCGGCGCCTGCGGGCGGCGGCCCTCACCAACGACTAAACACGTTCACTGAATGTGTTTATTGAACGGGTTCGGTGACGCAGAGACAACAACGCCCCGGGAGGGTGACTCCCGAGGCGTCGTGTGGTGGGCCGAAGCCCGGCTCAGCGCCCGGTCTTCGACCAGTGGACGTAGTCCCCAGCGCCGTACCAGATCACGCCCATCTCTTTGCCGATGTGGTCGACCTTGTCCTCGTCCAAGGTGCCCGAGCCCTTCTTCCCGGCGGTGTACTTCTTGCCGCCGATGGTGAGGGTGTCGGGCACGCCGGTGATCTTCATGTCGATGGCCTCACCGCTCATGTGGTTCGAGGTCAACGACGCGGCGTGCACGAGGCCGAAGGAGTTCACCAGGGCCTGGGCGGCGGCCTTCGTCTTCTTGAGGTCGCCGTGGTCCCACTCGATGTTGATGCCTTTGCCTTGGCAGTAGGCGTTCGCCGCGGCGGCCGTCTTGGTGCCCTTGGCGACGTGCCAGGCGAAGTGCATCAGCGTGGCGCGCTTCTCGTGGCGAAGGCCCGCGGTGATGTCGACCTTGGCGCCGCTGCCGCGCAGGCCCTCGACGAACTTCTTGGCGTTGCCGCCGAAGGTGGACTCCAGGTCCTCAAACTTCGTCGAGTTGGCCCAGCCGTTCTGGTTGGCGATGCTGTACCAGCTTGAGCCAGACAAGGTCTTGGAGCCGCTCGCCGCCGCCGGGGTCTCTTTGCCCGGCGTCGCGGTGACCTCCTTGACGTGCTCTTCAGAGACCCAGGCCTCTTTGCCGCCGTGCTTGATCTGGAGCCAGCCGTTCGCCCGACCCACGGCGGTCACCTTGTCGCCCTTGGCCAAGGTGCCGACCTTGTTGTCCTTCGTGGAGTCCGGCGCCGAGCGCACGTTGAGCTTGGCGGCGGTGACGGTGTAGTTCTTGCCCGCGACCGAGGCGTCGATGTTGGCGGTGGCCGCCGGCGCGGTGGCCTTCGGGTCGGCCTTGGTGGCCGCGCTGGTGCCGGTGCCCGCCGCGGCGCCCTTGTCGGCGGCGACAGGCGCCGAGCCCTTGAGATCCGTCGTGGGGGTGCCGCGCTCGACGGCCTCCCGCATGTAGGCGGCGCGGCGGTTGAAGCGGTCCGAGGGCACGCTCGACCACTTCGTCTTGTCGTTCATCACCGCGCTGAGGCCCTTGAGGTCGTTGGCGATGATCAGCGGCTGGACGTACTTGCGGGTGGTGGGGGTGTAGTCCCCACGGAAGCGCAGGTCGATGACCATGTCTTTGATCGCGGGGTGCAGCTTCTCCCAATCGACCTCGAAGTCTTCCTTCTTTTTGCCCTTCTTCTTGTTCTCGTCGTAGCCGGAGACGGTCTCGGCGTAGTTGCCCGAGATGCGCTCGACGTCCTTGGCGAGCCGGCCGTAGAGCAGGTCGAAGAGGATCTTCTGCTGGCCGGTGGTGATCTCAGGGGTCTTGGTGTGGTTCTCGGCGACCCACTTCTTGGCGGCCTCGCCGGTGATGCCCGCGGCGGGGGTGAACTTCGCGGTGTCGGAGGCCGAGATGCCCGCCGTGGCGAAGTCGGCGGTGATCTCTTTGGCCGACTTGTAGCCGAGATCGTAGCCACGGCCGATCGTGGCGCCTGAGGCGCCGCCGGGCCACTCCAGCACGCGGCTGTGCCACTTGCCGCCCTCGGTGCCTTCAGCGTCGAAGGTGAGCTGCCCCGCGTCCACCTTGAGGTCGGGGTTGGTGGTCTTGGTGGCGTAGGTGTCGGTGTAGGGGCCGCCCTTCTTCGGCGCCGCCGCGGCGGTGGCCTTGGCGTCCGTCGCCGGCGCGGCCGTCTGGGCCTTGGCGCCCGTCGCCGTGCTCGTGGTGTTCGCCTTCACCGGGCCGAGGGTCTGGGTCTGGGTCTCTTCGCCGCCGCCAAACCAGCTTGAGTACCAGGGGGCGGCGGACTTCTTGTCGGTCGCGCCGGAGGAGAACCACGAGCCCTCGTTCAGCCCGAGCTGCGCGCTCTGGGCCGAGTTGCTCTGAGGCATGAGGCCCGACGACTGCGTGGTCTGGTCGGCCTCCGCCTGGCTGGACTTGGGGTTGTTCGGCGAAGACTTCGACTTGGGCTGGTACTCGAGCATCCCGGCTCCGATTTCGAGGGGGTAGGCCACCAGGATAGCGCGAGTCTCGTTTTTTGAGCCTGATCTCTGTCGTGATCCCGACGCGACCCGCAAAAAAGAGGCGCGGGCCCGAAGGAGGATCCTTGGGGCCCGCGTGGTGGCTTGGCGGAGCGGGTTGGGGCCGACGCTCAGGAGATCAGAGCCCCTCGAAGTTGGTGGCCTTCACCTTGATCTCGGCGATGGCGACCTCTTGGCTCTTGGCGCCGGGGTAGACCTCCAAGATCTCGACCGCGATGTCCCCCCAGGCCGAGCCGGTGTAGCCCGTGACCGACGGGACGAGGGCGGCCTGCATCCCGGGCTTGTCGGGCAGCTCCGAGATCTGCTCGCGGCCGTTGGCGATCACCTTGACCTTCTTGGGGCGGGCGAAGTCTTTGGGGCCGGCCTCGATGGCCACTGAAGAGACGCCGTAGCCCGAGGCGCTCACGGTGAAGCGCGCCCCCGCCGCCGGGGCGGCCCAGAAGGTCTTGGGGTTGGCGTCCATGATGTCGGGGAACATGTGGTCGGGGAGGTCGCCCGAGGCCTCGCCGAGCTCCGCCTTGGCGTCGAACTCGGTGAGGTGGATGATGAGCTCGGACACCCCGACGTTGGGGAAGTCGGCGCCGGGGTAGACCTCGACGATCGACAGGCGCACGCGGCCACCGAAGAGCTCGCTGCCGACGGCGAGGTCGGAGATGTCGATGGTCTGCCAGCCGGGCTTGTCCTCTAAGGTGATCTCGGCGGTGCCCGTCGTCTCGTACCGCTCGCTGTCGGCGCAGCACAGCACGTCGAGCTTGAGCTTCTTGACCCGGGGGTGGTCGGTCCAGGTCTCGTCGGACTTGGCGAAGCCGCCGACGATGGCGATCTTGTCGATCTTGCTCTTGGGCAGGTCGAGCATGATCCACTCGCCCATGTTCGGCGACTCGCCGGGCACCAGCCAGGCCGTGTCCATCTTGCCGTCGATGGCGGCCTGGGCGTTCCAGTAGTTCGCGCCAAGGCGGGTCTCCTTCTTGAAGGAGGAGGCGGTCGCGCCAGCGATGGCGATGGCGGGCAGCGCGAACGCGAGCGCGGCGGCGGTGAACTTGGCCTTCATGTCGGGCTCCTGATGGGCGAAGGGGGATGACAGAGTAGCACAGGGGCGGGACACCGACCCCGGGTGGCTCATTCCGGCGGCGGCGCCGTCGTGCTCTCAATGGTGTCGGCGGGGGCCTCTCCGGCGATCTTCCAGATGGTCATCCAGCCGACCGGCAGCACCAAGAAGGCGCCGATGGTCACCGAGCTGAGCCCGACGAGCACGAGCATCCCCAAGGACTCGATTCCTTGGTTGCCCGCCGCGGTCAGCGCCGCGAAGCTGAGGATCGTCGTCATCGACGAGAGCCCAGCGGCGAAGCCCGTGGTCGCGAGCGCGCGCAGCACGCCGCCGGGGCCCTCTTCAGAGAAGCGGTGCAGCATGTGGATCACGACGTCTACGCCGATGCCCAAGAGGATGGGGATCGCCACGATGTTGACCAGGGAGAGCTTCACCCCGACGAGGCTCACCATGCCCCCGGCCCACAACATGCCCGTGACGAGCACGGTGATGGACGCCAAGGTGGGCAGCACCCGGCGGGTGTCCATGAAGGTGCCGATCACGACGAGCAGAAACGCGAGGCCCGCGACGAGCGGCGCGTCTTGGCGCACGACGTTGTACAGCGTGCCCAAGGCGAGGTACTCCCCGGCGACCTCGACGTTGGGGAAGGTGGCTTTGACCTCCTCTTTGAGCGCGTGAACCTCACGCAAGTCCCACATGTTGCCCGAGGGGAAGATCATCATGCGGTGGCGGCCATCGGCGGCGCCGAGGAGGTGCTGCAGGCCCCGGGGGAGGTCGCTCGCCGTGACGGGGTTGAGGTTCCGGGCGCCGAGCTGGTCGAGGTTCTGGCGGATCGACGCGGGCAAGAAGCCGTAGTTGGGGTGCTGGGTGAGCGCGACGATGGCGCGCAGCGTCTCTAAGCGGGCGTCTTGGTCTTCAGGGATCACGCTGCGCAGGGACATCGCCCGGCCGATGTGGGGCACCTGCTTGTCGGCGATGAGCGCCTGCACCCGGGCGTGGTCGGCGTTGAGCGAGGCCGCGTCGGGGTAAGACGCCACGATGGCGGCGTAGGACGCGCGGGTGAGCTCTTGTTCAAGCGGGCTCAGGTCTTCATAGGCCATGCCGTCCCGGCGCAGCTCGCTGAGGTCGTACTCAAAGCCGATGCGTGGGATGAACGCCGTGAACACGACGGTGATGATCGCCAAGCCCACGAGGCCCAAGGGCGCGAGGCGGTAGGTGGGCGGGG
>JBEAVX010000621.1:0-2984 GCA_041160755.1 Pseudomonadota bacterium | reverse complement strand
GTGAAGTCCGTGACCGGTGAGGCGCCGGGCGGGGGATTTAATGCTTCAGGGGGCGCGACGCTCACGGTGAGCGACTGCACCGTCAGCGGCGTCACCATCCAGAACAGCGCCTATGGCGGCGCGGTGTTTGTAGACGCCTCCACGGCGAGCTTCACCGACTGCAGCTTCTCCAACAACGAGGCGAACGAGGGCGGCGGCGCGTACCTCAACGACGCCGTGGTCAGCTTCACCGACGTCACCTTCGACGGCAACACCTCCAACGGCCACGGCGGCGGGGTTCGGGCCGTCGGCGCCACCTCCGTCACGGCGACCCGGCTCACGCTCAGCGACAACGTCGCCACGAGTCGCGGCGGCGGGATGCAGCTCGACGAGAGCGAGCTGAGCTGCCAAGCCTGCGTCATCACCGGGAATCGCGCGGGCTCCAGCGGCGGCGGGCTCTCGTTGGAGGGCGACGGCAGACAGACCGTCAGCTTCTCGGGCGCCACCACCGAGATCAGCGACAACCAGGCCGGTGGCGCGGGCGGCGGGGTCTACAGCACGGGCGTCGACCTCACCCTGCGCGGCGTGTTGGCCAACAACCGCAGCACGACGGCGACGAGCTCGGGCCAAGGGCTCTACTTCTTGGGCGGCGCCTTGACGCTCACGAGCCTCGACGTCTCGGGTCACAGCGGCGGCAGCGGCGCGGCGATCTACGTCGCCGGGGCCAGCGGCGAGACGGTCAGCGCCAGCGGCGGCCTGTGGTCCGACAACGTCAGCACCGGCGACGGCGGCGCCTTGTACACCGAGGCCCCGCTCACGATGAGCGCGGTGAGCGTTCAAGACAACCGGGCGACGGGCAACGGCGGCGGGATCAGCGCCGATGGGGTCGCGGTCACGATCACCGACGGCGACTTCACCCGCAACGAGGCGGTGTACGGCGGCGGGCTCTACGTCTACAAGGCGGCGGTGAGCCTCAAGCGCACGGCGTTTGTGCAGAACGAGGCCCAGACCGGCGGCGGGCTCTACCACCACGCCGTGGATCAGAAGGGCGCGAACGTCACGATGTCCAAGGCCACCTTCACCAAGAACGTCGCCAGCGCGCGCGGCGGCGGGCTCGCCAGCGACGACGCCAAGACCTTCACCTCCTCCAAAGACAGCTTCACCGGCAACAGCCCCGAGGGCGCCTCAGTGCTCGGCGGAAACAACGTCTACGTGAAGGGCTCCAGCTTCACCGGCAACAGCGGCGCGGGCCTCTCCGTCGAGAGCGCGAAGCTCGGTGAGCTGGAGGCGATGAGCCTACGCGGCAACGGCGGCGCCGGGCTGAGCTTGGCCTCGTCCGGGGCGATGAGCGTACACAACAACGTTGCTGTAGGCAACGCCGCCGCGGGCTTCCTCATCAGCGCGTCTTTGAGCGGCGTCGTCTTGCAAAACAACGACGCCGTTGCAAACCGCTACGGCGTCGATCTCCAGCACGGCGTCGCCGTCACCGTGACCAACACCATCGCCGCGTTCAACACCGAGGACGGCTTTCGTGTGACAAGTCACACCCCGGTGATTCAATTTTGCGACAGCAGCGACAACGGCGACGACTGGGGCGACGGGCTCTCGTCCTTGACCGGCACGAGCGGCAACCTCTCCGCCGACCCCCGATACACGGGCTTCACCGACGACGGCGACCCGGACAACGACCTGCTGTTCTTGAGCTCCGGCTCGCCCTGTCGTGACACCGGCGACCCGTCGATCGTGGACCCGGACGGCGGGCGCTCGGACATGGGCAGCTTCGGCGGCCCCGACGCCGACAACACCGACGCCGACGGCGACGGCTACAAGCCCAGCGACGGCGACTGCGACGAGTCCGACGCCGCCGTGAACCCCGGCGCCGAGGAGGTCTGGTACGACGGCCTCGACGGCGACTGCGCCGGGGGCGACGACTACGACCGCGACGGCGACGGCTGGGCCCACGCCTCGGGGGCGAGCGGCGAGGCCGACTGCGACGATGAGGACGCCACGGTGTTCCCCGGCGCGGCGGAGGACGCCGCCGCCGACGGCGTGGACCAGGACTGCGACGGCGTAGACGGCGAGGCGACGGGCGATGACGACAGCGGCGCGCCAAGCGATGACAGCGCCGAGCCTGAAGACTCCGACACTGGCCCCTTGGATGAGGACAAGGACGGCGACGGCCTCACCGCCGCCGAGGGCGACTGCGACGACCTCGACGCCTTGACCTCCCCCGAGGTCCTGGAGAGCTGCAGCGACGGCAAAGACAACGACTGCGACGGCCTCGGCGACAGCCTCGATGACGACTGCGACACCAAGTCCGCCGGGCCCGACTGCGCGGCGATCCCGACCGGCGCGGGGCTCACCCTCCTCAACGTCGCCGTGGCCTTCGCGCTGCTCCGCCGTCGTCGGCGCTGAGCGCCCTTGGCACCACTCTTGCTGCGGAGCTGCCGCCGCCTCGTCTGACCGCGTCGGTCGTCCACCTGCCCCCGGAGTCCCCGATGATCCTGCTCTTCACGTTGTTCTTCGCCTGCGGAGCGCGAGAGGACCGCATCCAGTCCAAGCTCGACGAGATGAACTACTGCGAGGAGGCCGCCGACTGCGTAGACATCGGCGGCGAGTGCCCGTTTGGGTGCTACATCCTCGTGAACCAGGCCGAGGTGTCCGCCGCCGAGGCCCTCTTGGCCCGCCACACCGAGACCTGCGTCTACGACTGCGCCGCGCCGACGGAGCTCCTCTGCGAGGCCGGGCAATGCACGATGGAGGGCTGGTGAGCCGAGGCCACCAGCACGACAACGATGTCGTGATCCGTCGCCCGGCGTGTCACGACATCGGCTGATTCGGCGGTCGTGGCGCGAGATCACGACATTGGCACAGGCCTTGCTTGGGGTCACATCAACGCCCTCTCCCCGCTCCAACCCACGAGGTCCACATGCTCCTGCTCCTCACCGCCCTCGCCGCCCAAGCCGAGCCCGCGGGCGATGTCGCCTGCGAGGCCGCCTACGTCG
>JBEAVX010000053.1:0-2573 GCA_041160755.1 Pseudomonadota bacterium | reverse complement strand
GCGCCGGGCTTCGTGAACCTCATCCCCGCCCTGCGCCCCCTGCTGGAGGGCGCGGTGGTCGTCTCTCACAACGCGGCGTTAGACGCCTGTTTTCTCTCCGCCGAGCTCGAACGTGTCGGCGGTCGTTGGGGTGGCCCGCACCTCTGCACCTTGGAGCTCGCCCACCAGCTCTGCCCCGATCGCCTCTCGTACTCGCTCACCGCCCTCTCCCGTGAGCTGGGCAGCGGCTTAGAGCCCGGCCTGCTCGGCGACGGCAACACGCTCCAGCGGGCCTGGGAGCACGCGGCCCTGCTCGCCGGGCTTTTGCGCCTGGGCGAACAAGACCACAAGCTCACCGACACCGTGCGCTCCTTGGTGCGCCTCCCGCATTACCCGACGTCTTGGCCCCCGGTCGTCGGCAGCCTCATGCGGCCCCAGCCCCGGCCCCACGACGGCGCCCGGGCCACCCGCCAGGTGAGCGAGGGCTGACCGAAGGCGTGGCGAAGGCGGGGCGACACGTCGTCGCACCCCGGCGCGTGCGGCGCTGGACGGGTTACTCCTCGGCGACGAAGGAGACCCCGTGCCCAAGCTCATCCTGCTGTGTAAGCTCTTGTCGTGTCTCGCCCTGGCGGCGGGCACCTGGGGCGGCGTGGCCCCAAGCGCCCACGCCGACCGCCAGCGCGCGGTCTATGGGCTCGCGACGCCGGCCTTCTTCTTCACCTGGCTGTTCGGCTACGTGATGATGAAGCAGGGCGGCTACAGCATGGGCGCGCCCTGGATCTCGGCGAGCTTGCTCACGTCTTTGCTGAGCCTGCTCGCCTTGACCCGCGTCGTGGAGCGAGACCGCCCGGCGCCGATCTCCTCCGCCTTGGCCGTCCTGGGCCTCGGCGCCACCGTGGCCTTGATGGTCTTCCGCCCGGAGCCCGCGTGACCCCCTCCCCGTCGCCGACCCTCGCCTGGTTCTTCAACGTCGCCCGCGCCGAGGGCGTCTCGTTGCTGCTGCTGTTCGGCGTGGCCATGCCCCTCAAGTACGCCTTCGGCAACCCGATCCTCGTGCCGTATGTCGGCTGGGCGCACGGCGTGCTCGTGTTCCTCTACCTCATCGCCCTGCAGAGCGTCGCCCGGGTCGAGGGCTGGAGCCTCTTCCGGGTCGCCTTGGCGTTTGTGGCGTCGCTCGTGCCTTTTGGCACCTTCGTGTTTGAGCGCCGGGTGCTGCACACGGCCTGACTGTGTAGGGTGAGCGGGGCCGTCGGGGCTCAGTAGCAGCTTCGGCGGGCCCAGCGCTCGGTCTCTTCTTCGCAGACGTGCAGCTCGTCCTGGGAAGGCTCCCAGTACTCGTCATAACAGTCGTCGATGCTCGTCCAGCCCTCCTCGGCGAAGGTGGTGGACCAGCCATAGCCACACTCGGCGATGTAGCGCTCGTACTGCTGGCACATCTCAAGGCATGGGTTTCCGCACGCGCCGAGCGTCAGCAGGAAGAGGAGCGGGGCGAAGGCGCGGAGGGGTGCCATAGGATGAGGGTGCCCCCGACCGCGCGTTTCGTCAAGTCTCGGCGCTCAGGGCGGCGGCAAGGAGCACGCCTCCTCCGCGCCAGAGGTCGTCCCCCAGCCCTCCTCATCGCTGAACCACAACAGCGCGCCGTCCGCCGCCCAGCAGTGCTCGGCGGTGTTGGAGATGAGGCCAAGATCGCCGCCGCTCACGCGTAAGGCGCCACGACCGGCCCCCGCAGCGTCCCAGGCGCTCCGAAGGGTCAGGCTCTCGGGCAGGCCCCCGGCGTCGTCGAGGTCCACCCGGGCTTCAGTGGTGAGCTGGCCGCCGCCGTCGGCCAACCACACGCCCATCGTCGCCGCCTCCAGCCCCCCGATCTCGGCGAGCTGGAGGCGCAGGTGCTCACCGCTCGCGCTCCAGGCCAAGGTGAAGCGACCCTCGGCCTCGTTCCCGGTCACGGCGCCAAAGGCGCTCCAGTCCCAGCCGAGCTCGCCGACGAGGTCGTCCTCCAGGGGCTCCTCAGACCACAGGCCGACGCTGAACTCGGTCCAGGGGCCGAGGCTCGTCGCCGCGGCCTGCAAGGCGACGCTGTACAGCGCACGGTCGCTCGTGCGGCTCATCTCCAGGCGGATGAACGAGCCTGGCGCCGCGTCAAACGGGTATGGACCCCAGACGCGGTAGTCTTCGCCGCGCTCAGACGGCGACAGGCTGAGCGCCGGGGACACCGTCACCTGCAGCAGATCGAGGGCGGCGGACAGCTCGCCCAAGGCGTCTTGGGTGGGCGGCAGAGCCAGAAGCTCGGCGCCGGTGGTGGGCTCCTCGACGATCACCTCGCCGCCGGGCCAGGCCAAGGAGACGTCGAGCTGGGGCAAGGCGGCGCGGAAGGCGGCGTCTTCGACAAACACGGCGTTGGAGAGATCCCCGCCGCAGGCCGTGAGCGCCGCGAGGACGAGGCCCCCAAGCGGCGCCGCGCGACGACCTACGCTCACCAGCGCACCCCGGCGCTCAAGAGCACGTCGCGCATCGGGAAGGTCGCGCTGCCGCCCTCCTCCAAGGTGTAAGGCACGACCTGGCGGTGAATCTCCAGGTCGAGCACGAGGCGACCG
>JBEAVX010000745.1:0-3309 GCA_041160755.1 Pseudomonadota bacterium | reverse complement strand
CCACCCGGGGCCCCGAGCGGCGGGCCCAGCTCGGGATCTTGGGCGAACACGCCCGGCGCGCCGAGAGACACCACAGCCAAGGACACCACGGCGAGGAGCGCCAAGGACCACGTCGAGCGGGCGAGCGGGGCGCGGATCATCCGACGAGCCTCCGCTCACGGAGGGCGCGGTAGAGGGGGCCCGCGAGGCCCGGAGAGAAGACGTAGTCCCCGCTGCGGCGGCGCTCCAAGAGGCCCCAATGGGCGAGGCGGTTTAAGAACGCCTCGGAGTCGGCCTCCTCGCGGCGAAACTGAAGGGCGTGACTCCGAGCGGAGACACGCCCCAGCCGGGCGACCTGGCGTAGGGTCATCTGCACCTCGTCGGGCAAGGCGCGCAGCGCGGCGAGGGGCGTCGGCGGCACCATGCCCATCACGACGTCGTTTCGATCGACGGAGACGTCCACCACGGAGGCCATCCACAGGCGCAAGGCGTCGCCGAGCATCCCCCCAGAGGCCTGGTGAAGCCGCTCGAAGAACCGCGCCTCGGCGTAGGCCTCGGCCTTCACCTCGGGGCGGAAGACGCTACGAAGCCGCGCGCCAAAGTCGTTGCCCACCCGGGCAAAACGTAGGTTGTACCCGCTCATCCCGTGGCGAATCAAGAGCGCGCGCCGCAGGCTCTCCGCGTCGAGGGTGCTCAAGGTGACCCGCTCCGGGAAGGCGTCGTGCAGGGCGACGACCCGGTCGGCGTAGCTCCACACCGGGCGCTCGGCGGAGATGAGCCAGGCGTTTCGGCCCCGATCCTCGACGACCCGCTCGACGAACCGCCGCAGCGGGGCGAAGCCGCCGGGCTCTAAGCTGAACAGCCACTCCAGGCCCTCGACGACGACGACGCAGTCGCTGGTCACCCGGGCGAGCAGGGCGTCGACGGCCTGGGGGCTCGTCACGGGCTCGTCGAGGTCGATCCGGATGACGCGGTTCTGGTCGCTCACGCCACGAAGCAGGGTGTTGACGACCGCGCCTTGTCCGACGCCGCCGAGGCCGAGGACCGCGACGGCCCGGGACGCGCCGGGGCTCCCGCCGAGGAGCACCTTGCGGGCGGCCTCCACCTCACGCTCACGCCCGATGAGCAGGTCGCCGGCCTCTAAGGCGGAGTCGGAGAACAGGCGGCGAATCGCCATCGGCAGCTCCACCGGCGGGGTCGGCGCGGCGAAGCTCACGGTGTCGGGGGTGACCGTCACGCCTCCGGTCGGCAGGCCGATCCACTCCCGCGCCTTCGCCCAGCGCTCCTCTCCGATGAGCTCCCGCAGGCCGTCCTTGGCGTCTCGGCCGAGGCTCAGCAGCTCGGTCGGTCTCGCGCTCAAGAGCTGCCGGTGCAGCGCCGAGCCCCGCCCCAAGCGCGCCTGGGCGAGGTCGTAGCGGCCCTCCAAGAGCATGGTCTGCAGCGCGTCGAAGGCGCCGAGCACGATCTCCCGCACCTTGCCCGCGGCGTCGGTCTCCGTGGCCTCGATGGCCGCGTCGAGCTGGGCCGCGCGGGTGGACATGCGCTGGAGCGTGCCGACGAGGAGCTCCTTCACCATCAGCCGCGCGGCCTGGGGCGTCGGCGCGGCGGGCAGCACCTCGATCTCCGCGAGGCTCAGCTCGGTGTTGAAGGCGAGGCCACGCTGGAGCTCCTCCCCGAGGCGCGTGGCGTCATCGACCCGCTCCCCCAAGGTCTCCAACAGCGCGCCGAGGCCCCGGCCCACCTCGCCGTCGAGCACCTGGGCGGCGAGATCCCGGAACGGCACCTCACGTAAGGTCGGCGCGGGGGGGAGACGGCGGCCCACGACCCCCGGCGCGCGCCACGCGACGACGAAGTGATCTGTGAGGCCGTCTACGCCGCGCCAGAGCGCCGCGCGCAGGGGCTCGACGGTGCCTTGGGTGCGCAGGCTGGTGCGCAGCGAGGCGAGCAAGCTCAGGGCCTCCTCGACGGCGCGGGCGAGGGGCTCTACGGCCTCACGAAGCTTGGCGCCGAGCGCCGCCGGAGGCAGCCCCTCCTCATGGATCGCCAAGGCCGCCAACAGCGCCTCGACGCTCGTGGTGAGCGCGGCGCGCACCCGGCGGTGGGGGGCGACGAGGCGACCGCGCATGTCCCGCGCGATGTGCTCGGCCTTGTCTTCAGCGAGCTCTCGAACGCTGGCGCGCAGCCGCACGAGCTGCAGCTCCATCGCCAGGGCCCCGGCCTCCCCGCGGGCCAAGGCCGCCGCGCCCTCAAAGCCCGCCCGCACCGAGCCAAGCGCGTCCTCTCGCGCCTGAAACACCCGGGAGTACCGCGTCTGGTTCGCGGGGAGCGCCGGGGTGCCAGCCACGGAGATCATCTGGGTGAAGGACTGAAACGGACGCCCCAAGGCGTTCGCGGCCACCCGCACGGTCTCGTCCGCGAGGCGATCGACCTCCCGCTGGGCGAGGGTGAACTCGGCCTCGACCTCCTCCCGGAGCGCCTCCAGCTTCTCGGCGAAGTTCTCGGGGCTGAGATCCTCTTGGGCGGCGAGGCTCTCGACGGCGCGCTGGGTGGACTCAAAGATGTTCCGCGCCCGGGCGAGCATGTGGCGCTCGCTCAAGACGAGCATCCCCGCCAGCTCGTGGAGCTGCAGGGGCACCTCCCCGGAGAGCGTCGTGCGGGCGATGGCGCGGAGGTCCACCACCCGGGTCATCGGCCCAAACCCGAGCGCCCGCCGCGTCCGCAGCCAAGCCTTGTGGACCCGGGCGCCGCGTGAGTCGTCGTCGTGATGGGCCAAGAGCGCGGGATCCAGCGGCACCTCGGCGGCAGGCGGCACCCCCTCGGCCAGCCGGTCGACCACCGCGACCAGCTCTCCGAGCTTCTTGGACTCCTCGCCAAAGTCCGCGACGGCGGCCCGGTCGAGGATGTGGTTCTCCCAGGTCTGGGCGAGCTGGGCGGGCTGGGCGCGCAGCTCAACGACGAAGACCTCCCGGCGCAGCCCCTCCTCCCGTGAGCGCACGAGCGCCCGGCGGTGCTGGCGCAGGAACTCGCGACGAAGCTGGGAGAAGAACCGATGCGCCTCGTCCCGACGCCGGGCGATGACCCCGCTGCGCAGGTCTCTCACGAGGCCCTGGAGATCCGCCCGAAGCGAGCGGCTCAGCTCGGCGAGGCGCTGGGGCAGGCCCTCGTGAAGCGTCCCCCAGGCGTCTCCGCTGCGGTGGTGACCGGGCTCGGGCAGCCACTCCGGCAGGCCCTCCCAGGTCTCTTCGCTGAGCTCTTCGTCCTGGGCGGGGGCGGATCGGGCGGGCTCGACGACAGCCTGGGCCCGGGGGAGCTCCCCGGCGAGACCCAGGG
>JBEAVX010000714.1:0-7297 GCA_041160755.1 Pseudomonadota bacterium | reverse complement strand
GGCTGGGGCTTCTCGGCGATGACCGCTTCAGTGGTGAGGAGGAGCGAGGCCACGGACGCGGCGTTCTGCAGGGCCGAGCGGGTGACCTTGGTGGGGTCGATGATGCCCAGCTCGATCATGTCGCCGTAGGTCTCGTTCTGGGCGTCGAAGCCGTAGTTGCCCGAGCCGCGGATGACGTTGTTCACGATCACCGCGCCGTCGAGGCCCGCGTTGGCGACGATGGCCCGGACGGGCTCCTGAATCGCCAGGCGGATGATGTCGACGCCGAAGCGCTCGTCGCCGCTGGCCTGGATGCCGTCGAGGACGTGCATGCAGCGCAGGAGCGCCGTGCCGCCGCCGGGGACGATGCCCTCCTCGACCGCCGCGCGGGTGGAGTTGAGCGCGTCCTCAACGCGCGCCTTCTTCTCCTTCATCTCGACTTCAGTGGCCGCGCCGACGTAGATCACCGCCACGCCGCCGACGAGCTTCGCGACGCGCTCTTGGAGCTTCTCGCGGTCGTAGTCGGACGTGGTGGCCTTGATCTGCGCGCGGAGCTGCTTCACGCGGCCCTTGACGGCCTCGCGGCTGCCAGCGCCATCGACGATGACCGTCTCCTCTTTGCCCACGACGACGCGCTTGGCGGTGCCGAGGTCGGCGAGGGTGACGCCGTCGAGCTTGATGCCCAGGTCTTCCATGATCGCCCGGCCGCCGGTGAGGATCGCGATGTCCTCCAGCATGGCCTTGCGGCGGTCACCGAAGCCCGGGGCCTTCACCGCGCAGACGTTCAGGGTGCCGCGCAGCTTGTTCACGACCAGGGTGGCGAGGGCCTCGCCGTCGATGTCCTCAGCGAGGAGCAGCACGGGCTTGCCCGTCTCGTGGATCTTCTCCAGAAGGGGGAGGAGATCCTTCATGGAGGAGATCTTCTTCTCGTGGATGAGGATGTAGGGATCCTCAAGGACGGCCTCCATGCGGTCGCCGTCGGTCACGAAGTAGGGGCTGAGGTAGCCGCGGTCGAACTGCATGCCCTCGACGATCTCAAGGGTCGTGTGCAGGCCCTTGGCCTCCTCGACGGTGATGACGCCGTCTTTGCCGATCTTCGCGACGGCCTCGGCCAAGATGCGGCCGATCTCGACGTCGCCGTTGGCGGAGATGGTGCCGACCTGGGCGATGGTCTTGGGGTCGTCGGCGGGCTTGGAGATGGTCTTGAGCTCGGCGATGATGGCCTCAACGGCCCGGTCGATGCCGCGCTTGATGTCCATCGGGTTCGCGCCAGCGCTCACGAGCTTGTAGCCGTGGCGGTAGATGGACTGGGCGAGCACCGTGGCGGTGGTCGTGCCGTCGCCAGCGACGTCAGAGGTCTTGGAGGCGACCTCCTTCACCATCTGGGCGCCCATGTTCTGGAGCTTGTTCTTGAGCTCGATCTCTTTGGCGACGGTGACGCCGTCCTTCGTGGTGACCGGAGCGCCGAAGCTCTTCTGGATCACGACGTTGCGGCCCTTGGGGCCCAGGGTCACCTTGACGGCGTTGGCGAGGGCGTCAACACCCGCGAGGATCTCCGCGCGAGCGGTCCCGCTGAACTGAATGTCCTTAGCAGCCATGAATGAAGTCTCCTGTGAAGGATGAATCGTTTGGGGGAAGAAGGGAGGTCGCTCAGCGGCTCATCAGTGGATGATCGCGAGGATGTCCTCTTCCTTGATGACGATGTGGTCCTCACCGTCGAGCTTGATCTCGTTCTCGACCCACTTGCCCAAGAGCACGGTGTCGCCGACCTTGACGCTCAGGGCGCGGACGCTGCCGTCGGCTTGACGGCGGCCGGGGCCCACCGCGACGACGGTGGCCTGCTGGGGCTTCTCTTTCGCGGACTCAGGGATGTAGAGGCCGCCGGAGGAGCGGACCTCTGCGCTCACGCGCTTGAGGAGCACACGGTCATGAAGAGGGGTGAAGGCCATGGGAGTTCCTCCAGAGTCGATGTTGTCTTGTTGCGTTGACGCGAGCCGGGGCTCACGAGGGGTCTGTTTTCGAGGGCAACGGGTAGGCACGAGCCCAGAGGGCGGCAAGCCCTCAGGGCAAAAAACCGTGCGCGTCCTGGTCAACCCCCCTCGGGCCGCCGTGGCCCAAGGAACAAAAAACGCCGCGCGACAGAGCGCGCGGCGGATCTTGTGAGAGACGACGTGTGGCCAGCTCCAGCACGCGCCTCCGGACCCCGTCGGAGCAGGTCAGGGCAGGGTGTTTGTCAGCCCCGCCGGGGTCACGCAGCGTCAAAATGCAAGCGGTGTGCCGCCCGTTAGGATCACGTCGTGGATGAGATCTTGGCGCGCCGTGATCTCCAGGTCGTGACATTTGGGTCGTGGTGAGCGCGACGGCGTGATCAGGAGGTGCTTGGGGCCATTGACGCGACCGACCCTGGGATTACCTTGCCCGCGCTCCGCCCCCCTGGCGGATCAGGCCGCGAAAACGCGACGCTTGACGGGCAGGGGGTCGCGATTAGCTCATGCGTCGTGAGGCCGGCTCCCCCCAACGAAGCCAGGCCAGCTTCCAGAAAACTCCAGCCGAGCCGGGGACAACGCGCCCCGGCCACCAAGAGGACGCTGATTTATGGGCAAGATCATCGGCATCGACCTCGGGACCACCAACTCCGTCGTGGCGATCATGGAGGGCGACACGCCCACGGTCATCGTGAACGACGAAGGCCAGCGCACCACCCCGTCGGTGGTCGGCTTCACGAAGGATGGCGACCGCCTCGTCGGCGTCACCGCCCGTCGTCAGGCGATCACGAACCCCACCAACACCGTCTACTCCGTCAAACGTTTCATGGGCTTACGTTTTGACGAGGCCGCTCAAGAGATCCGCCGCGTGCCTTACGAGGTCGTTCGCGGCGACAGCGGCGACGCCCGGGTGAAGATTCAGGGCCGCCAGCACTCCGCCCCTGAAGTCTCGGCGATGATCCTCCAGAAGCTCAAGCTCCAGGCCGAGAAGTACCTGGGCCAGCCCGTCACCGAGGCGGTCATCACCGTCCCGGCCTACTTCAACGACGCCCAGCGTCAGGCCACCAAAGACGCCGGCCAGATCGCCGGCCTCAACGTGCGCCGCATCATCAACGAGCCCACGGCCGCCGCGTTGGCCTACGGCATCGACAAGAAGAAGGACGAGACCGTCGCGGTCTATGACTTCGGCGGCGGCACCTTCGACATCTCCATCCTGGAGGTTGGCGACAACGTCGTCGAGGTGAAGTCCACCGCGGGCGACACCCACCTCGGCGGCGACGACGTCGATCAGGTGCTCATCGACTGGATGGTCAAAGAGTTCAAGGGCGAGCACGGCATCGACATCGCCAACGACAAGATGGTGCTCCAGCGCCTCAAGGACGCCGCCGAGCGCGCGAAGATCGAGCTCTCGTCTTCGCCGACGACGAACATCAACCTGCCCTTCCTCTCCGCCGACGCCTCGGGCCCCAAGCACCTCGTCCGCGACGTGAGCCGCGCCCAGTTCGAGCGCATGATCGAGCCGATCATCGAGCGCACCCTTGAGCCCTGCCGCCAGGCGCTCCGCGACGCGGGCGTCACCGCCAAGCAGATCGATGAGGTCATCCTCGTCGGCGGCTCGACCCGCATCCCGCTCGTCGAGAAGAAGGTGAAGGAGCTCTTCGGCAAGACCCCGAACCGCTCGGTGAACCCCGATGAGGTCGTGGCCTTGGGCGCGGCGATTCAGGGCGGCGTGCTCTCCGGCGACGTCACCGACATGCTGCTCCTCGACGTCACCCCCTTGAGCCTCGGCATCGAGACCTTGGGCGGCGTCTTCCACAAGCTCATCGAGCGCAACACCACGATCCCCGTCAGCAAGTCCGAGGTGTTCTCCACCGCCGCCGACAGCCAGACGGCCGTGGACGTGCAGTGTTACCAGGGCGAGCGCCCGATGGCGAAGGACAACCGCATCCTCGGCAACTTCCGCCTCGACGGCATCCCCGCCGCCCCGCGCGGTGTGCCGCAGATCGAGGTCACCTTCGACATCGACGCCAACGGCATCCTCAACGTGAAGGCCAAAGACAAGGCCACGGGCAAAGAGCAGACCATCACCATCACCTCGTCCTCCGGTCTCTCCAAGGCCGACGTCGAGAAGCTGGTGAAGGACGCCCAGGCCAACGCCGCTGAAGACGCCCGCAAGAAAGAGATCATCGAGCAGCGCAACCAGCTCGATCAGCTCGTGTACCAGACGGAGAAGCTGCTCTCCGAGCACAAAGAGAAGCTCCCCGGCGGCCAGGTCGGCGCGGTGGAGGAGGCGCTCGGCGAGGCCAAGACCGCGCTGAACTCCGACGACGCGGGCCAGCTCAAGTCCGCCTTCGACAAGCTCACGGCGGTCAGCCACAAGCTCGCCGAGGCCGCCTACAGCCAAGGCGGCGGCGCGGCGGGCGGCCCTGGCGCGCCTGGGGGCAACCCCGGCCAGCAGGGCGGCGGCGCCGGTCGTAAAGACGACGACGTCATCGACGCGGACTTCGAAGAGGCCTGAGCAAACCCCCGGTGATCGCAGCGGCCTCGGCGTGAGCCGGGGCCTCCTGCGCTCTGGGCGTGACGATTCGGAGGCAGCCCGTGGACAGCAAGCGTGACTACTACGAGGTGCTCGGTGTGCCTCGGGACGCCGACGCGGCGACGCTCAAGAAGGCGTTCCGTAAGCTGGCGATGCAGTACCATCCCGACCGCAACCCCGACAACCCCGAGGCCGAGGCCAAGTTTAAGGAGCTCTCCGAGGCCTACGACGTGCTCTCGGACGACCAAAAACGCGCCACCTACGACCGTCATGGCTTCGATGGCCTGCGCGGCCAGGGCTACAACCCTGGCGCCCAGGACATGGGCGACATCTTCTCCCACTTCGGCGACATCTTCGGCGACCTCTTCGGGGGCGGCGGTCGGCGGGGCGGGCGCGGCGCGGCGCGGCAAGGCCAAGACCTTGAGCTCGCCATGCGCCTGGAGTTCATGGAGGCCGTCAAGGGCTGCCAGAAAGAGGTGGAGATCACCCGCAACGCGCTGTGCGGCGGCTGCAACGGCAGCGGGGCGAAGCCGGGCTCAAAGCCCGTCACCTGCGCCACCTGCGGCGGTGTGGGTGAGGTGCTCCAGCAGCAGATGTTCTTGCGCATCCGCACGGTCTGCCCGGCCTGCCGAGGCCAAGGCAAGACGATCAGCGACCCCTGCCGCGACTGCTCGGGCCGGGGCCGGGTGCGGGCGAGCGAGAAGCTCACCGTCACCATCCCCGGCGGCGTAGACACCGGCAACCAGCTCCGGCTGGGCGGCAAAGGCGACTTCGGCGACGCCGGGGCGCCCTCGGGCGACCTCTACGTCACCATCCAGGTCAAAGAGCACGAGCTCTTCAAGCGTGAGGGCCTCAACGTCTTCTGCCAGGTGCCCGTGAGTTACCCCCAGGCCTGCCTGGGCGCCGAGATCAAGGTGCCGACGGTCAATGGTGAGGAGGCCCTGGAGATCCCGCGCGCCACGCCCTCGGGCAAGGTCTTCACCCTCAAGGGCAAAGGCATCGCCGGGGTGAACGGGCGCGGCCAAGGCAATCAACTGGTGCAGGTCGTCGTAGAGGTGCCCAAGAAGCTCTCTCCTCGGGAAGAGGAGCTGATTCGTGAGCTGGCCGAGCTGCAGACGGGCAAGGTCGGCGGCGAGAAGGGCTTCTGGCGCGACTTCTTCGACCGGCTGAGCAGCTAAGGAGAGTGTCCCCCATGAGCACGTCGCAGCTCGCCCAAGAGCGCATCGCCGCCTTGCAAGAGCGGGTGAACCAGCTCAAACCGCGCCTCGACACCATCCGGGCGGAGCTCGACAAGGTCGTCGTCGGCCAGCGGTACATGATCGATCGTCTGCTCATCGGGCTCCTCGCCGATGGGCACCTGCTTCTGGAGGGTGTGCCCGGCCTCGCGAAGACGACGGCGGTGAAGACCTTGGCCCAGGCCCTTCACACGACCTTCTCCCGGGTGCAGTTCACCCCCGACCTGCTCCCCGCCGACGTCATCGGCACCCAGATCTACGACCCGCGCCAAGGCAGCTTCTCGACGCGGCGGGGGCCGGTGTTCGCGAACCTCTTGTTGGCGGACGAGATCAACCGCGCCCCGGCGAAGGTGCAGTCGGCGTTGCTGGAGGCGATGCAAGAGCGCCAGGTCACCATCGGCGAGGCCACCTACCCGCTGCCTCGGCCGTTCTTTGTGTTGGCCACCCAGAACCCCATCGAGCAAGAGGGCACCTACCCCCTGCCTGAAGCCCAGGTGGACCGCTTCTTGATGAAGCTGCGTGTGGGTTACCCCAGCCGAGACGAGGAGCGGGAGATCCTCCGCCGCTCTACCCAGGCCGAGCAGATCGTCGAGGCCGTGTGGAGCGGGCAAGAGCTCCTCGCCGCCCAGCAGCTCACGAAGGAGCTGTGGATGGAAGATGTAGTCGCCGACTACATCGTCGATCTGGTCATGGCGACGCGGCACCCCGAGCGCCTGAGCCCCGAGCTGGCGCGGGCGATTCAGTTCGGCGCCTCACCCCGGGCCACCTTGGCGCTCTCGTCCTGCGCCCGGGCCCACGCGCTCATCAACGGCCGCGCCTTCGTCACCCCGGACAACGTGAAGGCCATCGGGCCCGACGTGCTCCGCCACCGAGTGCTCTTGACCTACGAGGCTGAGGCCGATGATCTCGACGCGGATCGGGTCATCAAGCAGGTCTTTGAGCGCGTGAAGACCCCGTAACGGCGACCCCACGGAGCGACGATGCTCACCCCGGAGGAGCTGCGCCAGATACGCCGCGTCTCGTTGCAGGCGGGCCGAAAGGTCGACTCGTTGTTCGCGGGCGGCTACCGCTCGGCGTTTAAGGGCCGCGGCATGGAGTTTGAGGAGGTGCGCGGCTACGTCCCCGGCGACGACGTGCGCCACATCGACTGGAACGTCACCGCCCGCTCCCAAGAGCCCCACATCAAGGAGTTCCGCGAGGAGCGGGAGCTGACCTTGATGTTGGGTCTTGACGTGTCCGCCTCGGTGCGGTTTGGCTCGGGCGGGCGCGACGGGCGCACGGACAAGCGGCTGCAGCAGGCGCGGCTGGCGGCGGCCTTGGCCTACGCGGCGATCCGCAACAACGACAAGGTGGGCCTGCTCGCGTTCACCGATCACGTCGAGCACCTCGTCCCGCCCCGGAAGACCCGCGGCCACGTCTGGCAGGTGATCCGCTCGGCCTTTGAGCCCTTGGGCCAGCGCCGGGGCACCGACCTGGGCGGTGCCTTGACCACCCTGGGCCGGGCCTTGAGCCGCCGCGCCGTCGTCTGCCTCATCTCCGACTTTATGGTGCTGGGCGACCTC
>JBEAVX010000685.1:0-14775 GCA_041160755.1 Pseudomonadota bacterium | reverse complement strand
GGCCGCCGGGGTGCCGGGGTTCTTGGGGGCCTTGGGCTTGGGCGCCTCGGGCACCGGCGGAGGCGGCGCGGCGGTGTCGGCCTTCTTGCCCTTCGTCGGCTTCGTCTCGACGGGCTTCTCGACCTCGGGGGCCTGGGCGACGGGCTCCGGCTGAGGCCGGAACCAGATCGCGGCGAAGATCGCCAGGCCGACGAGGGCGAACATCGCCAAGACGATGGCGTAGACGCGGTTGGACTGGGTGCGCTCGCCGGAGTCCGCCGGGGGCGGCGCGACGTTCTGGTTGACCTGAAACGGCGTGTTGGACGAGTACGCCACCGGGCCCTGGGCGATGGGGCCCTGCATGACCGGGCCCTGGGCGATGGGGCCCTGGACCATCGGCGGCGCCTGCTGCATCATCGGGCCCTGGGCGATGGGGCCCTGGGACATCGGCGGGCCTTGCATGATCGGCGGCCCGGGCAAGCCCGACGACGCCGGAGAGGAGGGGCCCGCGGGCGGAGGCGCGCTGCCCCGGGCGCGGTTCTGCTCTTTGGGCGCCGGGATCGCGAAGAACGCCGTGGCGCTGGGGTCGTTGCCGTTGTCCTCTTTGTCGAGGTCGTCGTTCAACGACATCATCTGGAGCATCCCCGTCTCTTCGGGGCTGCGGGCGCCGATCATCTTGGGACCGGCCTTCTTGGGCTTGTCCTCCTCGATCTTCTTCGGCGCGCGGGTGGAGACGGGCTCCCAGGCCTCGACCTTGGGTTTGGCCTCGCCGACCTTGCTCGACGGTCTGCTGGAGACCTGCTTCGCCGTGGCCTCCCGGGCCATCGACGCCTTGAGACGCTCTTCCATGCTGAGCCTCTTGCCAGCCGCGCCACCACCACCGCCGCCGCCGGAGGTGTTCAGCGAGGGCGCCGCGCCGCCGCCAGACTCCTTCACCGTGGGTGGATCGGGCAGGTCATAGATGGAGCCGAAGAAGAACTCACAGAACTCCTGCATGTGGGAGCCACGGTCGCGGTAGAGCTGGCGCCGGAGGTCCACGAGGAGGTCTTGGCCGGTCTGGTAGCGGGCCTTGGGGTTCGCCGCGAGGAGCTTCGTGAGGATCGGCCCGATGGCGGGGAGCTTTTGTTCAAGCTCGCGGCACTCGTCGAGCAGCACGCCGCGCTCGATGGCGTCGAAGATGTCGCCCAGCGGATCGCGGGAGTTTTTGGGCAGGACATAGGCCGGCCGGTTCATGAAGAGCTCATACGCGATGAGCCCCAACGAGAAGAGATCCGAGCGGTGATCGACGTCTTGGCCCCGGGCCTGCTCGGGCGCCATGTAGATCGGCGTGCCTTTGACCCGGTCGTTCTCTTGCTGGTTGAAGTCTTTGTTGCCCACCCGGGCGAGGCCGAAGTCGAGGATCTTCACCTCGCCTTGGGGCGTCACCATGATGTTGTCGGGCTTCAGGTCGCGGTGCACGAGGTGCAGGGGCTCGCCGTTGTCGCCGGGCGTCGTGTAGACTTGGTAGAGCGCATCGGCGATCTCGCAGATGATCTCGACGGCGGCCTCGGTGAAGAACTGCTCCCGGGCGCGGGAGCACTCGTCGAGCATCTTGCGTAAGGTGACGCCGTGGACGTGCTCTAACGCGACGGCGTTCTCTTCTTCGATGTACTCGAAGACCCGGACGATGCCCCGGTGCTTCACCTGGTCTAAGAGCGCGAACTCTTGGCGCAAGAGCTGACGAGAGCCCTCGCTCGCGCCCTCCTTGAGCTTCTTGATCGCGACGAGACGCTTCTTGCCCGAGGAGAGCCCACGTCCTGGGACCTCGCCCACAGCGGCGTACACGGTGCCGAAGGCGCCCGTGCCGAGCTCTCGAATGACCTCATAGTTACGGATGTAGCGTGCCACGGATGGATCCTGGTCCGTTGGTACCTTCAACCATGCTACGCCATCCACCCCGTCTAGGGCAAGTGGCGCGCGTGCCTCACGGACCGCCCCGCTGTCGGAGCGACCGCCCTCTGCTCAGAACGTTAACCTGCTCCCGGCGGCGCGGCGCCTGGGCCCCCGCCCGCAGGCGGCTTGGGCTTCACACGCCGGGTTCGACCGAAGAGCGCCCGCCGGGTGTTGAACCCCGCCGCCCCCAAAAAAGCGACGGAGATGAGGATCCCCAAGATCGGCATGACCACCGAGGCGCTCGCGCGCAGGGGCGTCGGCCGCGCCCAGCCCGACTCGTCGGGGGTGCCCGTCGGCGCGTCGAACCACGGCGAGGGGTAGAGCATCAGCTTGGCTTCAGCCGTCGCGAAGGCCACCAGCCGCAGCTTGGACTCAAAGGCCCGGCGCAGGTAGAACTGGTCCACGGCATACCGCAGCTCGAACCACTCAAACCGCTCGGCCGCCGCGCCTTGGAACGCCTTGCCCAAGCCCTCGACGTCTTGGCGGATGTACGAGAAGCCGCCGCCGTGGAAGGCGATCCACTCCAAGCTGGCGTTGTCGATGCCGATGTTCTCTAAGGATCCGTCGATGCGGCTCCCGGCGTATTTGCCGCAGAGCTTGCCCGGGTCTACATCGACGACGGTGCGCTTGAGGGAGTCCTCGATGGTCTTGCGGGGGCGGATCGGCCGCCCGAGGCCGACAGAGAACACCGTCGGGCGCAGGTCAAGCTCGACGCCCTCGCCGGTGCGACGCTCACGCAGGTTCTTGAGCAGGCGCGAGAGCCGCACGGCGTTGTCGCCGCAGGTGTCGGCGGCGCTGAGGTTGTTGAACCCGTCGGTGAGCACGATGATCGTCGGGCTGGCGTCGTTGAGCGTCAGGAACTTCTTGATCTCTTCGTTCTGGAGAAGCTCGCCGGTGGCGTAGTCCACGGCGTCGTAGAGGTGGGTGTAGCCGCCTTGGGGCTGCAGCGACTCCCGCACGAGCGTCTTGTAGCGCTTCTGGTTCTTGAGGATCTCGACCCCGGCGGTGCCGACGGGCATCGGCTTGCCCGCGGTGAAGTTGAGCAGGACCACCGCCGACTTCACCTCCTCGGGGAAGAAGCCCTTCACGACGTCTTTGTCGAGGAGCGCCTCCTTCACCTTCGCCATGCGGGACACCCCTTGGGCGTCGAGCTGGTTCATCGAGCCCGAGGCGTCGATGACCAAGATGAAGAGCTGGGGCGTGCGCACCGGGTTGTGCGGGATGATCTCGACCTTCATCGGCGGCTGGTCCGGGCTCACCCGGGCGCCCATGTGGTAGACCTCCAAGAACTCCGAGGTGAGCGGCACCTCAAACTGCGTCGAGTCGTAGCGGAAGTCGAAGGCGATGCGCACCTGGCCCGAGGCGCGGTCGACATAGGGCAGGCAGTCCTTCATCTCGGACTCCTTCACCCCGGCGTCGACGCACTGGCCCTCTTCAGTGAAGATGCGCAGCTCCAGGTCGGTGCCCTCGACCTGCTCCACGCCGCCCACCCGCAAGGTGGTGTTCGGGATGTGGATGATGTCTTCAGAGCAGCTCGTGAGCAGGCCCCACAGCATCAGCGACGTGAACATCAACGCTCCTCTCTGGGGAGCATGATGAACTCCAAGGTCGTCGCTTGGTCCCCTTGGCCGAGCACGACGCGGTCGCCGGAGCTGAGCCGCGTCTCTAAGGGCGCGGGGCGGCGGGGGTCGTACCGAAGGTCGATGCGCTCCAAGAAGCGCCGCACCACCGTCGGCTGCAGGGTGAGGCCGCGGGCCTTGTAGCGCTGCTCCCCGTCTACGGCGACGGAGAGGTGCAGCTCCATGACCTGACCCTCAGCGTTCAGCCAGAGGTCAAGACCGCGCGGAAAATGGCCGACGAAGCGCTCTTTGGGGCTGCGGTCCATGGCGTCTACGGGGATGCGCAGGCCGTAGCGGCTCGGCGAGAGCACCCGCAGCCAGCCCGCGTAGAGCTCGTCGGGGATGCCCCAGGCCAAGACCCCGTAGCCAAAGCCCCAGGTGAACGCCCCGAGCCCGCTCGCCAGGTAGAGGTCGTAGTAGATGGTGAAGTTGCACAGGTGCCAGACCGCGCCGCCGAACAGCCCCGCGGCCGCGCCGGAGAGGAGCTGGGTGACCCCACCCTTAAACTTGCGGGTGACCAAGGGGCCGAGCGCCGAGCCAAGGCCCGCGATGACGAAGCCGCCGAGGCGATAACGCAGCGAGACCAGGGCCGAGTCCGTCGAGTCGGGCACCGCGCCGAAGAGCGCCGGGCCGAGCGCGAAGGTCCAGAGCCAGTACCCGGCGAAGCCGACGCCGAAGCTGATCCCCGCCGCGGTCATCGTGAGCGCGAGGCGGCTGGGCAAGGCGCGGCGGCGCAGGCTGCCTTCGGCCAAGACGGCGCCGCCGCCGATCATGCCCGAGCAGGTCGCGAGGTACAGCGCGCCGTCCCACTCCAAGGACCAAAACGGCCCAAAGAGCATGAACCAGCTCATCACGAACCACCACGCGAGCAGGCCCGCCGCCCCGGTGATGAGGGCGACCTGCAGGTGGCGTTGCCAGGTGTAGGGGACGAGGAAGATGTTCAAGTGGACCTCCACCTCTTTGGGAGCGTCGCGCCGGGACGATCATACAAGCAATGCGGCCCTAGGGCGAGTGGGCCGACCCGATCTCCTTCATCAACCACCCCGCGGCGCGGGGCGACCCCCACAGACCGCCGGGGGCTGCTATGATCCCGCACGCGGAGGATGTATGGCCGAAGATCTGGCGCTCTACCTCAGGCTGGCCCCCGAGTTCGGCGGCACACGCTTTGGGCCCTTCGAGGGCGCTGAAGTGCGCCTGGGCTCAGACCAGTCGAACAACGAGATCGTGCTGCCCGAGGCGCTCGGCGTCGCGCCCGCCCATGTGCGCATCTATCGCCAGGCCGACATGGGCATCATCGTCGCGCCCGTGGACCGCACCGCCGCCGTCTACGTCTGGCAAGGAAACGCGACGAAGCCGAAGCAGATCAACACCCCCGTCGCCACCCGCGCCGGGGACTCCTTCGCGCTGGTCACCGCCCAGGGCCCCCGCTTCTTCATCGAGATCGACAAGCTCCCTGAAGAGGTGGTGAAGAAGCGCGAACAAGAGAAGAAGTTCAACCCCGCGCGGCGCCGCCTCTCGGCGGAGGCGTTCAAGGCTGAAGGAAAACGCCAAGCCTTCACCACCGTGCTGAGCACCGGCGTCGGCCAGATGGCCCAGCGCGCCTACGTCTTCGTCGTCTCCGGCGCGATCTTCCAGCCTCGAAACATCATCATGCTGTTCGGGGTCGCCGGGGGCTACATCTTCGGCGGCGTGCAGAGCTGCCGCATGGCCGGCGTGCAGACCGAGCTCGACAGCACCAAGGCCGAGCTCGACAACAAGGGCAAAGAGGTCAGCGTCCTCAAGGACATCTCGAACACCAACTCCGCCGACCTCAAGTTCTCCCAGCTCGTGCTCCAGGTGACCGGCGCGACGGCCCTGGCCTCGGCCCTTGACGAAGATCAGGCCATGGCGGCGGCGGTCAAAGAGAAGGCCGCGCTCATCGCCCAGTCCTCCAAAGACTACGAGTGGCTGATCAACCCCAAGAAGGGCGCGGCGCGGGCGGGCAACTTCGCGCGCATCCGCGAGGCCGCCTTGGAGGAGTCGGAGTTTGACCCCGACACCGCGAAGCTCATCCCGTGGTTGGCGGCGGTGACCGACCTCTCTCAAGAGGGCTGGACGTCGATCAACGACTCCAACGCCGAGCAGGTCTGCGGGCGCGGCCCGATGGCGATCACCTACCGGCAGGCGATCAACTTCGGGCTCACCCCCGTGCTCGACGCCTACCTCAAGGGCGCCCTCGCCGTCGTAGTCGGCGAGGGCTCCCGGGCCCTGCGCGCTGAGGCCCTGAAGGCCACGGCGAAGGCCTCGGGCATCGCCTCGCCGACCGAGCTGGAGGGCGAGTTTGAGACCCAGATCAACCTCATGCGCACCGGGCGCGAGGCCTGCCTCGCCTTGACCGGAGGCGACGACAAACGTGACAACGTCGGCGTGCTGATCCGCACCTTGGCCCGTCACCTCGGCGCGAGCGCCGACTTTGTGCCCGCCGCGGGCAAGGCCCACGCCGTCACCGCGCGCATCGCCAAGTTCTTCGCCGCCGACATCGACACCGTCGTCTTCTCGGAGAAGCGCAGCTCAGGCCTCGACCTCAACCGGGGCCCCGTCGGCGCCGCCTTGGGCCAGATGGGCCCCCAAGGCGCCTGGGTGAAGGACCACGCGGCGGAGACGATCGCCCGCTCGACGGTGTTGCCGTGCCAGGCCGTGCTCAAGTACGGCGAGAACCCCGCCGTGGCCGCGACCTTTGGCGACGCTTTGCCCTCGCCGGTCTACTGCTTGATCCTCGACTGGAAGCTGCGCAACGAGTGAGCCGCGCGGGGCTCAGCGGCGGCGGCTGAGCCCGACGAGGAGCAGGCCCAGCGCGGCGGCGCCGAGGCCCTCGGCGCGTTCGCCCGACGCGCAGCCTTGGCAGCCGCCGAGCTCACCGGCCAACGACGCGGCGCCTTGTTCGCCGCCCGTGGAGGCGTCGGAGTCCGCGGTGTCGGCGCCGGAGTCCGCGGTGTCGGCGCCAGAGTCCGACGCGGCGCTGTCAATCGTCGCGTCTTGGGCGAAGGCCACGGGGCCGAGGGCCATGATCCAAAGGGCGAGTGCGGCGGCGCGGGTCATCAGAACCTCCGAGCCTCCCCCTAACCGGACCTTTGGAATCTTGCGCGGCCTCGCATGAACACACGGCGCGCTTGGCGAAGCCGGGTTCGCCAAGATAAAGGGCATCGAACGCGCCTCGGCCCCCCCCGCTGACGCAAAGATGGCTCCGGAGAGCAAACAAGATCATGGCCACCCCGACGCAGACCGCCGCCAAGGAGGCTCGCCTCTCGGCGCGCTCCGAGCAGGATTTCGCTGACCTCATCGCCCAGGTCCTCATCGACGAGCGCGACGCCGAGAAGGTCGTCGACTTCTTGACGAAGCTGAACGTGCCCAAGGTCTATGAGCCGGGCACGGAGCTGGTCATCAAGCCTGAAGGCATCACCTCGGCCTCGGACTTCGACGTCGAGACCGAGATCTCCAACGGCTTCGTGAAGTTCACCGACCGCCACGTGCGTAAGCTCAAGTGGCACGTCTCTCACCCCGCGCTCGACGGCGTGGAGCAGGTGATCGTGCTCTACCGCTCGGTCGGGTACATCGCGCAGCTCCGCATCTCGCGCATCCTGCACCTCCTCAAGGAGCGGGAGACCCTCACCACCTTCGAGTGGGGCATGGCGCGTGAGCTGCTCAACCGCACCTACCGCGACTTCCGCCAGGCCACGAGCATCGTGACCCAGGCCTGGCTCGACGCCCTCAAGGAGTCCAACGACTCCGAGGCCGTGAAGGTCGCGCTGACGCCCCTGCCCCAGATCATCCGCAACCAGTCGAACGTGCTCGCCGAGCTGCGCGACCAGCTTGAGCGCGCCCGCCTCACCCTCGCGGTGAAGCCCGACGGTTACCCGCCCGTGCGCCCGCCGCGCTACTTCGGCGGCGACCTGCTGGACAGCGCCTCCTGGAAACACTTCTGGGGTGAGGTCCACATCATGGCCGACAACCTCAACCAGCACGTCCTGAACTGATCGCCTCGGGCGGTCAGGGCCAGGGCGAACGGAGCGCCTGTGTCGACTCTGCTCAACCTGACTGTCGAGGGCATGACCTGTGGCGGCTGCGCGAGCTCCGTGCGTCGGGTGCTCGCCGAAGATGAGGCCGTGTTGGAGGTCCTGGAGGTAAACGTCGCCGAGCGCCGAGCGAGCCTCCGGGTGGATGAGGCGCGCCTGGATCGGGCCCGCCTCGCCCAGCGCGTCGAAGACGCCGGGTTCAGCGTCCCCGGCTGAGCCCAGGCCGCGCGCCCGCCGCGCGGCCTAAGGCAGGTCGCGCCCCAGCCGGAACCCCCGCAGAGAGGTGCGGTGGTCAGGGTGGTTGTGGTTGCGGCGCGGCAGCCGACAGAGGCGCTCGGTGCCGTCCCAGCGCCCGCCACGATACGCCCGTGGCGCGTCGGCCTCGAAGGCTGGGGGCGCCAGCGCCCGGCCCTGGCTGTCCACGAGGGGGCCCTCCGGTCGCCAGGGGTCGGCGAGCCACTCCTCGACGTTGCCCGCGAGGTGGCGCACGCCGTAGGGGCTCTCGTCTACGGGGAACTCGCTCATCGTCGCGGGCAGCTCGCGGCCGATGCGGCTCTGGCGCATACAGCAGTAGGTGGGGTCGAGCCAGTCGCCCCAAGGGAACTCCCGGCCATCGACCCCACGGCCGGACTTCTCCCACTCCAGCTCGGTGAGCAGGCGGGTGGGGACCTGGTCGCGGGCCGCGCGCCAGCGGGCGTAGGCCTCGGCGCACCCGCAGCTCACGAAGAGCACGGGCCACTCGGGCAGCCAGACGTCCCCTTCGAGATCGGGGCCGAGCACGAAGCGCCCTTCGGCGTCTCGGTGAACGACCAAGGCGCCGTCGGGCGCGTCGACGCCACGCCGCTCACGCGGCGCCCAACGAAGGGCCTCCTCCTCTTGGCCATGATCGAGGAGGTCGTTGAGGAAGGTGAGGTACTCGGCGTTTGTGGTCGGGAAACGGTCGATGATGAAGCCGTCCACCCAGACCGACGCCAAGGGCGGGCTGTCGGGGATCATGTCGCCGCCCCCGGCCAAGAACCAGCCGCTCGGGACGTACCGCTCGTGGCGGCCCAAGGCGCCGAGGGGGGGCAGCCAGATCGGGCTCGGCGCGGAGTCCCCGGGGGCGACGCCGTCCCAGCGGCCCTGGCGGCGGATGTGCACGGGGTAGCTCACCTCCTCGTGGCCCTCGGCGCGCACACGGAGCAGGTAGCTGCCCATGGGCAGGCGGTGGTTGACGAGCGGCGTCTCGCCGAGGGCCTCGACGAGCTCGGGCACGAGGCGGCGGTCGACGGTGACGTAGCGGTAGAGCGTCACCTGGGCGCCGGGGGGGTCGGTGACGAGGCTCACCGCGCCTTCGCCGGAGAGGTAGGCCCGCCAGGCGCCACGATCGTGGCGGCGGAGGTGGGTCTCGGCGATGGCCGCGCTCGCCTCGTCTCGGCGGGCCTCGGCGGCCTGGTGCTCGGCGCCGAAGAGGTCGGCGAGGCGGGCGTGGGCCTCGTCGAGATCGGGCACCTGGTGCAGCGCGGTGTTGAGCAGCTCCGCCCGGCGGAGCTCCAGGCGCCGCGCGAGGGACTCCAGGCGTGTGGCCTCGTCTTCAGCGTCCCAGGCCGGGCGCTTCTTCTCGACGGGGTCCACCGGCGTCAGGGCCTCGGAGAGCGAGACAAACAAGGCCCGGGCGGCCTCGGCCTGCTCACGGAGGCGCGCGGCCTCGGGCAAGAGCGCGTCGGCGCGGGAGACGATCTCCAAGGCGCGGTCTCGGCTACGAACGCCCTCCAGCCACTCGCCGATGGTGTCCGAGAGCGCCAAGGCGTCCTCAAAACGATCCTGGGGCGCGCGGGCCATGGCGCGGAGGCAGATGGCCTCCAGCTCTTCAGGGATCGGCCTCTGTGCGACGGCTGAAGGCGGCGGCGGCGGCCCACGGAGCAGGGCGTCGAGGGCCTCCAGGCCGTTTCGTTGGGTGTACGGCGGCCGCCCGGTGAGCAGCTCGTAGAGGATCGCGCCCAAGGCGTAGACATCCGCGCGGGGGCCGAGGTCGGGCTCACCCCGGGCTTGCTCCGGCGCCATGTAGGCCGGGGTGCCGGTGACGCTGCCCTCGGCGTCGACGCCAGCGACGTGGGGCTGGGGGCTGCGCTCGCCGTGAATGACGGCCACGCCCCAGTCCATGACGAGCACCTCGCCGAAGTCGCCGACCATGACGTTTGAGGGCTTGAGGTCGCGGTGCAAGACCTGGAGGCTGTGGGCGTAGGCCACGGGCTCACAGACCTTTCGGAACAGCTCCAAGAGCCGCCGCTGGCTCCAGGGCGTTGAGGTGGCGGCGTGGGCCTCGCGGAGCAGCTCCTTGAGGGTGCGGCCACGAACCTCCTGCATCGTGAAGAAGTAGCGCCCATCGGCGGTGCACCCCCGCTCAAACACGGGGACGACGCCGGGGTGCTGGAGCTGGGCGGTGATGCTCGCCTCCTCAAAGAAGCGGGCGACGGCGCGCTCATCGGCGGCGTGCTCTCGGCGCAGCACCTTCATCGCGACGCAGCGCTCCAGGGCCGGATCCCAGACCCGCAGCACCTCGGCGTGGCCGCCTTGGCCGAGCTGCCCGACGAGCTTGAACCGCTCGGGGTCGGTGCCCGAGACGACCATGGCGCCGGCGCCCGCCGGGGACGCCTCTCCTCGACCGCCGCCGCCGCCGCTGCCGCTGAGGAAGATCTCCAAGGTCGCGTCGCTGGGGTCGATGCGCCCCGAGCGGCGTAGGGTCGCGAGATCGCCCGCGCGAGAGAGGGTGAGCGCGTCCTCTAGGGCGTTCTGGGTGACGACCCGGCGGATCACCACCTCCAGGTCCTCACGCGCGTCGCGGCTCAGCCCATGTTTTTGGACCAGCTCAGCGACCTCGGCGCGGAGGAAAGGATCGCGCATTGATTGCTCCAGGAGGGCCTGGAGAGCGAGATTACCGCGTCGGGGTCGGAATTTAGTGAGGCTGTGACAAAAGGAGACAAGGGCGGGCGCTCAGACCTTGGGGGGCCGCAGCGGGGTCTTGAGGTATGAAACTCCGTTCTGGCCCGGCGGGGGCAGGTGCCCGGCGTCGATGTTCACTTGAACGCTGGGGAACAGCAGGCGCGGCGCGCTGAGCGTCTTGTCTCGCGCGGTGCGGAACGCGACGAAGTCCTCCGCCGGGGTGGTCTCCTTGAGCTGCACGTTGCCCGTCTTGGAGGCGCCGATGGTCGTCTCATAGGCCAAGGCGCGGCCGCCGGGCTGGTAGTCGTGGCCGACGAAGACCCGGGTGCTGTCCGGCAAGGCGTAGAGGCCGTCGTGAACCGAGCGGTAGAGGGTCTCGGCGCTGCCTGCGGGGAAGTCGCAGCGGCCCACGCCGTAGTCGGGCATGAACAGCGCGTCGCCGGTGAAGACGGCGTCGTCGATGACATAGCTCAGGCAGGCCGGGGTGTGGCCAGGGGTCGAGATCGCCCGCACGGCGATGGAGCCCGCCTGGAGGGTCTCGCCGTCTTGGAGCAGTCGGTCAAACTGAGAGCCGTCGGTGGGGAAGCTCGGGGCGAGGTCAAACACGCCCTTAAAGATGCTCTGCACCTCTTGAATGCGCGCGCCGATGGCCACGCCCGCGCCGTGGCGGCGCTTGAGCGCCTGGGAGCCGGAGAGGTGGTCGGCGTGGGCGTGGGTCTCCAAGATCCAGCGCAGGGTGAGCCCCTCGGACTGAAGGAGCGCCGTCACCGCGTCCACAGACTCCTCCCAGATCCGGCCCGAGGCGGGGTCGAAGTCGAGCACGGGGTCGATGACCACGGCGTCGCGGGTGGTCGGATCCCAGACGACGTAGGTGAGGGTGAAGGTGCGGGCGTCGTAGAGGGCGTGGACGTTCATGGGACACCTCAACGGGAGGGCGTTTTGGGGCGGAGACGGGAGGGGTCAGGGCCCGAGCAGGCGGGTGAGGCCGCCGACCAGCGGCCGGGCCTCAACACCTTGGGCTTGGAGCTGCCGCGCGGCGATGGCGGCGCGGCGACCGGACTGGCAGACGACGAGCACGGGCTGGCCCCGGAGGGTCTCGGCGCGGGCGGCGTCGAGGGTGTGCAGCGGCAGGTTGATCGCGCCGGGCAGGTGGGAGCGGTTGAACTCGTCCTCGGTGCGCACGTCGATGACCAAGGCGTCGGGCTCGTTGAGGAGCGCGGCGCTGTCGGCGTGGGCGGCGGAGAGCTTGGCCTCTCTTCGACGGGACTGCGTGCGCCAAATGGCCCACAACGGCAGCCCGACGGTGGTGAACGACACGAGGAGCAGGAGCAGAGGGTCCATTCAGCGGCCGCTGAGAGAGGTGGACGGACAGGATGCCCGACGTTTTGCATGAAGTGTGCCAGCGCCGAGAGGTCCCCTGAATCACCCCGGCGCGGCCCCGCGTGACCCGGCCAAAGGGCCACGAAACGAAACGTTCTCGTTCCACGTTTCTGCTTGAAACAGGCCGCCGAGCGCCCGGCTCGCGGGTTAGTCGCCCTCTTCATGCACAGCGCGCACGACTTCCTCGTCAACCTCTCCCTCGTGTTCACCGTGGCCGCCGTCGTCACGGTCACGTTCGTGAAGCTGCGTTTGCCCGCCGTGCTCGGCTACCTGCTCGCGGGGATGCTCGTCGGGCCCCACGTCCCGGTGCCGCTGGTCGCGGACGCCGCCGTGGTCGAGACGCTCTCGGAGCTGGGCGTGATCCTGCTGATGTTCTGCATCGGCTTGGAGTTCACGCTCAAGCGGTTCATGAAGGTGGCGCCGGTCGGCGGGCTCATCGGGCTCGCCGAGGTGAGCCTCATGGCCTGGCTGGGCTTTCAGGCCGCTGGGCTCCTGGGCTGGACGACCCCCGAGCGCCTGTTCACCGGGGCCATCGTCGCGATCTCGTCCACGAGCATCATCGCCAAGGCCTTTGAGGAGAAGAAGATCACCGGGCCGTGGCGGGACACGGTGCTCAGCGTGCTCATCGTCGAGGACGTGCTGGCGATCTTGCTCATGGTCGTGCTCGGCCTCGTCGCCGGAGGCCAGGCCGTCGCGCCGGAGCGCCTGGGCTGGGAGCTGTTTCGCCTCGTCGCCTCTCTGGGCACCCTGCTCGCCGGGGGGCTGTTGGTGCTGCCCCGGGCGTTTCGCCTCGTGCAGCGCCTTGATCGCCCGGAGACCACCGTGGTCGCCGCCGTCGGCGTGTGTTTCGCCACCTCGCTCATCGCGCAGGAGCTCGGGTACTCCGTGGCCTTGGGCGCGTTCATGGGCGGGGTGATGGTCGCCGAGTCAGGGCACGGCGAGGCCATCGAGCACGCGATCCGGCCGGTGCGGGACGTGTTCGCGGCCTTGTTCTTCGTCGCCGTGGGCATGCTCATCAACCCCGTGCTCGTGTGGGAGAACATCGGCGCGGTCACCCTGCTCACGGGCGTCGTGATCGTCGGAAAGCTCCTCGGCGCGGGCGGGGCGAGCTTCTTGGCGGGCACGGGCCTGCGCGGCGCGGTGCGGGTGGGCATGACCCACACCCAGATCGGCGAGTTCTCATTCATCATCGCGGGCTTGGGCAAAGCGATGGGCGTCGTGGGCGAGCAGCTTCAGCCCGTCGCCGTGGCGGTCTCGGTGATCACCGCGTTCACGACGCCGATCGCCATCGGCAACGCCGACCGCCTCGCGACCTGGGTCGACCACCGCCTGCCGCCGTCGCTGCAGCAGCTCAGCTCGGTGTACACGGCCTGGGTGGAGCAGCTTCGCGCCGCGCCGCGCACCCAGCAGAGCGGCTGGCGGCGCACTCTGTCGCTCTTGGCCTTAGACACCGCCGCGCTCATCGCGCTCATCGTGGGTCACAGCGTCGTCGGGCCGGTCTTGGAGACCCAGCTCGTCGAGCTCGCCCACATCGAGGCACGATTGGCGAGCTGGGGCATCCTGTTCATGGCTCTGATCGTCGCCGCGCCGCTGCTCTTGGGCGTGGTGCAGCTCAGCGCCACCTTGGGCGAGCAGCTCATCGCGCCGCTCACGCCGTCCGAGGACGCCCGGGCCCCGGGGCTGTTCGTGGCCTTGGGCCTGCTCGTGCGGGCGGCCCTGCTCGGCCTCGCCGGCCTCATCATCCTCCTGTTCACCTTGCCGTTCTTGCCGCCGCTCTCGGCGTTGTTCTCGCTGGGGCTGCTCCAAGCGCTGCTCGTGCTCCTGCTCTTGCGGCGCACGGGCATGAAGGGCGGGCAGTTGGTCTCCGGGGCGCGGTTCGTCGCCGAGGCCCTGCTCCAAGGCGCCCACTCCGGCCGCGACCAAGACGACACCGGCCACGGCCACGGCCACGCCGAGCCGTTGCTCCAAAATGAGCAGGTGCGCCTCAAACCGAACGATCACGCCGTCGGCCGCACCCTCGTCGAGCTTGACCTGCGCGCCCGCACCGGCGCCACCGTCGTCGCGCTGCGGTTGCCCGACGGCCAAGGCGTCGCCCCCCAAGGCCGCGAGGCCCTTGGCGAAGGCACCACCTTGGTGCTCGTCGGGGAGCGGGCGGCGCTCGCGGCGGCGACGGCCTTGTTGCGGGGCGGGCCGGAGGCGGGGGCGATCTAAACCCCCCGCGCGTCCGGCGGCCAGATGATCTTGTGGAGCTGGACCTGCACCCGGGCGGGCAGGCGCTCCTGGAGGGTCCACTCGACGAGGTCTTCAGGGCGCACGGCGCCGAAGACGGGGGAGAGCAGCAGCTCCCCGGCGCGCTCGTGGAGGCGGTGCTCGCGGATGACCTGGGCCGCCCACTCGAAGTCGGCCCGGGAGGCGAGGACAAACTTCACCTCGTCCTTGGGCTTGAGCAGGGGGACGTTGGACCACAGGTTCTTCTTGGCCTCGCCGGAGCCCGGGGGCTTGAGGTCGAGGATGATGTGGACCGCCTCGGGCACTCGCTCGATGGAGATGGAGCCCGAGGTCTCCAAGAGCACCTGGTGCCCAGCGGCGATCAGGCGCTCCATGAGCGGGATGGCCTGGCGCTGGGCGAGGGGTTCGCCGCCGGTCACCTCCACCAGACGCACCCCCAAGGCGGAGACCTCGGCCACGACGTCGTCGATCGCCCGGTGCGTGCCGCCCTTGAAGGTGAAGGTGGAGTCGCACCACACGCAGCGCAGGTTGCAGCCCGCGAGGCGCACGAAGGTGCAGGGCAAGCCGACAAAGCTCGACTCGCCCTGGACGGAGGTGTAGACCTCGATGACGCGCAGGCGCTCATCAAGGGGGATCGGTGGGGTCATGCCCCGGATATAAGA
>JBEAVX010000678.1:0-4123 GCA_041160755.1 Pseudomonadota bacterium | reverse complement strand
TTGAGTGCTACACCACGGGCGGCAGCTACTTCACCGAGGACGCCACCCAGCTCCTCGCGACCTTCTCCTACAACAACACCACCACGTCGCTGAGCTACGTCAGCAGCACGTCCACGACGTTCGGCACCACCCAGCTCACGAAGAACGCGGTGGAGGCCTACTACGTCCTGCAGAAGACGAACGACTTCTTCTTCAACGCCTATGGCCGCAACGGCATCGACGGCGCTGGCGGCCCCGCGGCGGTCACCACCCACGGCTACAACTTCGTCACCGCCGCCACGTCCTACAGCCGCAACTACGTGAACGCCTACTGGGACGGCACGATGATGGTGTACGGCGACGGCGACGGCGTGAACGCCAGCTCGCTCACGGCGCTGGACATCGGCGGCCATGAGCTCGCCCACGGCGTGACGGAGTACGAGGCCAACCTCACCTACTCCGGCGAGTCCGGTCACCTCAACGAGGCCACCTCCGACGTGTTCGGCGCGATGGTCGAGCGCTCGGTGCTCGGCGAGTCCACCGACACCTGGCTCGTCGGCGAGGACGCCTGGACGCCGGGCACCTCCGGCGACGCGCTTCGGTACATGAACGATCCCGCGGACGACGGCTACAGCTACGACTACTACACCTCGTCCATCGGCTCCGTGGACGTTCACTACGGCTCGGGCGTGCCCAACCTGGTGTTCTACCTCATGTCCGAGGGCGGCACCCACCCCCGGGGCAAGTCCACGGTCAGCGTGACGGCCATCGGCGCCGACGACGCGGCGGACATCTGGTACCTCGCGCTCACCAACTACATGACCTCGTCCACGAACTTCTCCGCCGCCCGCACCGCGATGCTGAGCGCGGCGCAGTCGCTCTACGGCTCCACCACCTCCGCCCAGTACAAGGCCGTTCAGGACGCCTGGGCCGCGGTGGGCGTCGGCACGTCGAGCTCCGGCGGCGGCGGCAGCAGCTCGTCTTGCGCCACGACGACGACCTACACCGGCAGCCTGTCCAAGTCCCGGGCCTCGTCCTACGCGCCGTCGTCCTCAGGTTCGTCCGTCACCGGAACCTACCAGACCGCGACGCTCACCGGCCCCTCGTCTACCTCCACCGACTTCGACCTCTACCTCCAGAAGAAGTCGGGCAGCTCCTGGTCGTCGGTCGCGAGCTCGACGAAGTCCGGCTCGTCGGAGTCCATCAGCTACACGGGCACCTCGGGCACCTACCGCGTGCAGATCTACAGCTACAAGGGCTCCGGCAGCTACAGCATGACCTGGTGCCGCTGAGCTGAGCGTCGCGCAGAGGAAGGCGCCTGACCGCGCCTCCTCCCCTCCCCCGCGTCGGGCCTAGCTCGGCGCGGGGGCGCTCTGGTTCGCCCGAAGGACCTCGGAGACCACCCGGGTGAGCGTCTCGTTGGTGAACGGCTTGCGCAAGAAGAGCGCGTCCGCGGGCATGGAGCGGTTCTTGACCAGCTCGTTCCAGGCGTAGCCCGACATGAAGATCGTGCGCTGCCCGGGGTAAAGGCTCTGGGCAAAACGCGCCAAGGAGACGCCGCTCTCGCCGGGCATGACGACGTCGGTGAGCAACAGATCCACCGGCCCCTCGGCGAGGAGCAGCTTGCCCTCCTCCGCGCTGCTGGCGAGCCGCACACGAAACCCGACGCTCTCTAAGACGAGGGAGAGGGTCTCTTGTAGGTCGAGGTTGTCCTCTACGATGAGCACGGTCGCGTTGTACCCGGGCCGCGCCAAGACGCCCGCGCTGGCGTTGCCGCCCTCTGGGGGGCTGGCGATGGCTGAAGCCGGGCTCACCGGCAGGAGCACCTCAAACACGCTGCCGACGCCTTCTGCGGCGCGCGCCCGCAGCGCCCCGTCGTGGGCGCGAACGATGCCATAGGCGGAGCTGAGGCCGAGGCCTTTGCCTGTGGTCTTGGTGGTGAAGAAGGGGTCGAAGATCTGCTCGCGAAGCTCCTCGGCGATGCCGACGCCGTCGTCCTGAACGCGGATCATGACATACGGTCCGGGCGCGAGATCGTGCTGCTTGGCCTCGTTGGGGCACAAGACGCGGTCCTCGGTCGCGACACAGATCGCGCCGCCTTGGGGCATCGCCTCCAGCGCGTTCATGATGAGGTTCATGACGACCTGCTCGATCTGCGCCGCGTCCGCCCAGGCCAAGGCGCGTGACCCGGGCTCCAGGGTGATCTGGACGTCCGCCGGGGCGCTGCTGCGCGCCAGATCCCCACACTCGGAGATGATGACGTTGAGATCCGTCGGCGCGCGCTGGCTGACCTGACGACGACCAAAGGACAGGAGCTGATCGATAATTCGTGAGCCACGCTCTAGGGCGCCCTCGACCCGGGCGACGTGTCGGGAGCGTCCGTCGCTCTGGCCAGGGTCGCTGTTGATCAGGGCCAAGCTCCCCAACGCGACACACATGACGTTGTTGAGATCGTGCGCGAGGCCCCCCGCGAGGATGCCCAGGGCCTCCAGCCGCTCCATCTGCGCCAGCCGCTCACGCAAGAGGCGACGCTCCTCCTCCTCGGCGTGTCGCCGGGTGATGTCGTGACCGACGATGTAGATGCGGGTCTCGGGCTGGTGGACGACGACGCCGCTCCAAGAGACCCAGCGCTCATGGCCGTCGGCGGTGACGTAGTGGCCCTCGACCCCACCGAAGTGAGGGGCCTCAATGAGCTGCGACAGCGCCGCGGCGATGACGTTGAAGCTGTTCTCGGGATCACTCGACCGCGACACCCGCAGCTGAGCGCTCTCCTCATGGGTAGACTTGACCCCAAAGAGCGCCCAGAAGGCTGGGTTTCCGCGTTTGATACGCCCAGCGCCGTTGAGGATCGCCATGGCGTCTTGGGCGCTTGTGAAGAACAGATCGCGCTCACGCTCCACCTGGCGCCGCTCAGTGACGTCGGTGAGCAGCCCTTCGGAGTACAGAGGCGCGCCGTCTACGCTGTAGACCTTGTGACCGACGCTCCACACCCAGCGCTCACGCGCATCGGCGGTGAGGATCCGATACTCCATCTCAAATCGATCCCCCTCGCGCTCTTGTTCGGCGCAGAGGGCGATGACACGCTCCCGATCGTCGGGATGAACCAGCTCCAAAAATGACCGCCCGACGAGCTGCTCCGGCGCAAATCCGGTGAGCGCCAGCGCGCCCTCACTCACCAGGGTGAAGCGGTAAGAACCGTTGATGTCCGACCGGAACGCGAGCCCCGGGAGATTGTTCACGAAGTCGCGGAACGACTCGGCGTTCTTACGAATCGCCTGGGCGCTGTCCACCCGGGCGAAGGCCCGCCCCAGGAGCTCTGACGTCGAGGAGAGCAAGGTCTCTGTGGTGAGAGGTCGGCGGGCGTGGGACTCTTCGCTTGACCACAGGGCCTTGAGATAGCCCCGCAGGCTGCCACCGTCGGAGATCACCGCGCAGATTCGGACCGCGTCACCGTGTCTCGTCGTCTCCAGGCCTTGGGTGGGCGGGACCACGGAGAGGACGGGGATGTTGTGATCGGGGTCTCCCCAGCTCCACAGGCCCACGACGGGCCCACCCGGCACACAGCGGAGCACCCGCAGCTCCCGCACGCCCAGATGTTCACCCAACACAGTGAGCACCTGCGTCACGGCGTCGTCGAGGGCGTCGTCCGCGCAGCGGGCCAAGGCCGCAGCCGCCGCCGCGCGCAGCTCATCCGCCGCCCGGCGCTCACGAAGCTCACGATCCCGCGCCGCGTCGAGGCCGAGGTCCCGCGCGGTGGCGAGCACGACCGGGCGCCCCGCCAAGGTGTCGCGGAAGAGCTCGAGACGAAGCTGGCAGACCGGGCGCCCAGGTCGCGGGAGCTCAAGGTCTTCGCGAAGCCGATCTGTGTTGTTTAGCGCGGCCACCCACGCCGCCCACCGCGCCTCGCTGACCGTCGGCGCGAGCTCCCAGATCGCTCGTCCCAAAGGATCCGCCGCGCCAAGATCAAACGCGCGCGTGGCCTCATTCAGCAGGATCAACCGGCCATCCACCGCGAAGATCGCCCAGAAATCGCCGCTCAACGACGTCGTCAGCCGGAGCAGATCCTCACGCTCGGCCTGCTCTGCGTCGAGCGGCGGGAGGAGCGTCACGAGGACCTCGCCGCTCGGGCCGAGCCGGGTGAGCG
>JBEAVX010000619.1:0-11105 GCA_041160755.1 Pseudomonadota bacterium | reverse complement strand
CACCTGCCCCACCCGCCCCGGGCGCCGAGGGTCTTGTTCTACACGGGATCGATGCCCGATCCCGACGTGTTCAACCTGGACTTCAACAGCCTCTCCCCGGAGCTGGTGGAGCAGCTCGTCGGCTTCGGCGTGACCCTCGTGGGCATCGACACCCCGAGCGTCGATCCCCCCGACAGCAAGGCCCTGGAGGCCCACCAGGCGATCTACCGCCATGATCTCGCCGTGCTCGAAGGGGTGGTGCTCGAAGGGGTGCCCCCGGGGCTCTACACCCTGATCGCGCTGCCCCTGCCCATCGTCGGCGGCGACGCCAGCCCCGTGCGCGCGGTCTTGGTGGACGGGCCCCTCGGCGGTTGAGCGGGGCCTGAGACGCCTTCGTCGCATGGTGACAATGGGGGAACAAGTTCTTGCCCGGGCCCCCCGCCTCGCCTATGAAGGGCCGCCCCGAGCCCTGGACGAGAATGAAGCCCCCCGTCCTCATCCTCCACGCCCCTGGCACGAACCGCGATCGGGAGGCCGCCTGGGCCATCGAGTCCGCGGGCGGCGCCCCCACCATCGTGCGGATTCAGGCGCTCCTTCAAGGCGGCGCCCGCCTGATGGACCACCGGATGCTCGTCTTGCCCGGCGGCTTCTCCTTCGGCGACGACTTGGGCGCCGGGAAGCTCTGGGCGAGCGCGCTCACCGCCGGTCTGGGGGATCAGCTCCTGGAGTTTGTCGCCTCGGGCCGCCCGGTCTTGGGCATCTGCAACGGCTTTCAGGCCCTCGTCCGCGCGGGCCTGTTGCCGGGAGACGGCGCCCCGTTTGAGCAGCGCGCCACGCTGACCCGCAACCGTGAGGGCCGCTTTGAGTGCCGCTGGGTGCGCCTGCGCCCCGAGCCGAACAGCCCCTGCGTCTTCACCCAAGGGCTCACTGAAGACATCCTCTGCCCCGTGGCCCACGGTGAGGGCCGCCTGGCCTCTCCGGATGACGCCCAGCGCGCCCGCAACGGCGCCTTGGCGGCCCTGCGCTACGTCAGCGCCACGGGCGGCGCGCCGGTTTACCCCGAGAACCCCAACGGCAGCGAGGGGGACATCGCCGGGCTCACGAACCCCGCCGGGAACGTGCTCGGGCTCATGCCTCACCCGGAAGATCACATCCTCCCCCGCCAGCATCCCCGCGCCCACCGTGGCGAGCGGTCAGGGAGCGGGCTCCCGCTCTTTGAGCGTGGGGTACAACACGCGGCGAACCTCTAGGCCAGGAGTCGGGAATGCCAGTCGTCGCGGTGGTCGGCGCCCAATGGGGCGATGAGGGCAAGGGTCGAGTCATCGACTTCTTGGCCCAGAGCGCGGACATGGTGCTGCGTTTCCAAGGGGGAGACAACGCGGGTCACACCGTCATCAATGAGCACGGCACGTTCAAGCTTCACATCGTGCCGTCAGGGATCTTCAACCCCAACACGACCTGCCTCATCGGCGCGGGCACCGTGGTCAACCCGGCGAACCTCATCCAAGAGCTCGACGCCCTGGAGGCCGCCAACGTTCGCACGGACAACCTCTACATCTCCGAGCGCGCCCACCTGATCCTGCCGTTTCACCCCATGCTCGACGGGCTTGAGGAGCGTGACCGGCGCGGGGCGTCCATCGGCACCACCAAGCGGGGCATCGGCCCGGCCTACGCCGACAAGGCCGCGCGCCGGGGCCTACGGGTGGGCGATCTGCTCCGCCCGGCGGTGCTGGAGGAGCGCCTGGAGCCGCTGATCCTGCGCGCCAACCGCAAGCTCGTGGACCACGAGGAGGCGCCCTTAGAGTTTGAGGTGGTGCTCGCCCAGCTCCACCGCTGGGCCGAGCGCCTCGGCGACAAGATCATCGACACCCTGCCGCTGACGCACCACACCATCCGCGAGGGCCGCACGCTCTTGTTGGAGGGCCAGCTCGGCGTGATGCGGGACCTCGACTGGGGCACCTACCCCTACGTCACCTCGTCCAACCCCCTGGTCGGCGGGGCCTGCGCTGGGGCGGGCATCCCCCCGACGGCCATCGACGAGGTGATCGGCGTCGTCAAATGTTACGGCACCGCCGTCGGCGCCGGGCCATTCCCCGGTGAGCTCCGCGACGAGGACGGCCGCCGCCTGCGGGAGATCGGCCACGAGTACGGCGCCACAACGGGCCGCCCTCGGCGCTGCGCCTGGCTCGACGCCGTGGCGCTCAAACACGCGGCGATGCTCAGCGGCTTCACCAGCCTCGTCGTCACCAAGCTCGACGTGCTCGACCACTTCGACGAGGTCAAGATCTGCGTCGCGTACCTCATCGACGGAAACGTCATCCACCACGTCCCCGACACGCCGGACCTAGAGCGCGCTACGCCGGTGTACGAGACCTGGCCCGGCTGGCGCACCCCCACCACGGGCTGTCGCACCTGGTCGCAGCTCCCCCTGAACGCCCAGCGGTTCTTGGAGCGCATCGCCGTGTTCGGTGAGGCGCCGCTCAAGCACGTCTCCGTCGGCGCCGAGCGCGACGCGATCATCACCCTCTGACCCGGAGCCCCGATGTCCGCGCCGTCTGACGCCTGGTCCTCCCCGTTCTCCTGGCGATACGGCAGCCCCGAGATGCGGTCGTTGTGGGGTGAACGCCAGAAGCACCTGCTCTGGCGCCGGGTGTGGGTGGCCTTGGCTGAAGCCCAGGCCGAGCTTGGCCTCGTGCGGGAGGATCAGGTCGCCGACCTTCGCGCCCACGCCCATGAGGTGGACCTGGAGCGCGCGGCGTTGATCGAGGCCGAGCTGCAGCACGATCTCATGGCCGAGCTGAGCGTCTACGCCAGCCAGTGCGCCGTCGGCGGCGGCGTCATCCACCTCGGCGCTACGTCGATGGACATCGAAGACAACGCCGACGCGATGCGAATCGCTGACGCGCTCGATCAAATCCTGACGCGGCTCGCCGAATTGTTGACAGTGGCCACCGCGCAGATCGAGGCCTTGGCGGACACGCCATCCATGGCCTTCACCCACCTGCAGCCCGCCGAGCCCACCACCATGGGCTATCGCCTGGCCCAGCACACCCAAGACCTGCTCCAAGACCTTCACGATCTCCGGCAGATGCGCCGGGAGATCCGCGGCAAAGGGTTTAAGGGCGCCGTGGGCACCTCGGCCTCGTACAAGACCCTGCTCGGCGGCGGAGATCCGGCGGAGCTGGAGCGCCGGGTGATGTCGCGCCTGGGCTTGCCAGCCTTCACCGTGGCGACCCAGGTGGCCCCGCGCAAACAAGAGCTGCGGGTGCTCAACACCTTGGCCTCGGCGGGGCAGAGCCTGTACAAGCTCGCCGCCGACCTGCGCCTCTTGCAGTCGCCGCCGTTTGGGGAGTGGGCCGAGCCCTTCGGCAAGAAGCAGGTCGGCTCAAGCGCGATGCCCTTCAAACGAAACCCGATCCACGCCGAGAACATCGACTCGTTGACGCGCCACCTCGCCGCGCTCCCCCGGGTGGCCTGGGACAACGCCGCGCATTGTTACCTGGAGCGCACGCTCGACGACTCGGCGAACCGCCGCAGCATCTTGCCCGAGGCGTTCTTGATCCTCGATGAGTCCCTGGGCCGGGCGACCCGAATCCTCAAGGGCCTGCGCATCGACGCCCGCGCCGCTGGGGCGCTGCTCGACCAATACGGCCCCTTCGCCGCCACCGAGCGCGTGATGATGGAGCTGGCCCTGCGCGGCGGTGACCGTCAGGCCCTGCACCACACCATCCGTGAGCACAGCCTCGCGGCCTGGGCGGCTCTGCGGGACGGCGGACCCAACCCCGTGATTGAGCGGGTCTGCGCCGAGCCCGAGTTCTTGGCCCTCGCGAGTGATGACGAGCTGCGCGGCTGGTTAGACGCCCGAGGTTACGTCGGCGACGCCCCCGAGCGCGCCTGGCGCCTCGCCCAAGAGGTGCGTGACGCCCTGGAGGCCCCAAAATGCTGACCGACGCCCAGCTCCAGGCCGCCCTCGCCCAGCCCCTCGACCGCGTGGACCTCTCAGCCTTCGGTGAGCCGGTGCGGGGCAAGGTGCGCGACATGGCCCTCGCTCCTGGCCGTCGGGTGCTCGTCACCACCGACCGATTGAGCGCCTTTGACCGGGTGATCGGCCTCATCCCCTACAAAGGGCAGCTCCTCAACCAGCTCGCCGCGTTCTGGTTTGAGCGCACGGCCGACATCCTGCCCAACCATGTGCTCGCCTTGCCCGACCCGAACGTCACCATCGCCCGGGAGGCCCAGCCTTTGCCCGTGGAGGTGGTGGTGCGGCGTCACATCACCGGGGTCACCTCGACGTCTCTGTGGACCTTGTACAAGGCCGGGGTGTCGCGGCCTTATGGGCTGAGCCTGCCCGCGGGCCTCAAGAAGAACGAGCGCCTGGCCGAGCCGGTGATCACGCCGACGACGAAGGCCGAGGCCGGGGGCCACGACGCGCCGCTCTCTGAGTCGGAGCTTCTTCACCAGGGCCTCGTCGCCCCGGCGCTGTGGGAGGAGGCCCGCGAGGCCGCCTTACGACTGTTCGCCCGGGGCGAGGCCCTGGCCGCCCAAGCGGGGCTGGTGTTGGTCGACACCAAATACGAGCTGGGCCTTCTGGATGGCCGCCTGAGCGTCATCGACGAGATTCACACCCCAGACTCTAGCCGGTATTGGCTCGCTGAAGGCTGGGAGCAGGCCGTCGCGGAGGGCCGTGAGCCCGAGGGCTTAGACAAGGAGTATGTGCGGCGTTGGCTGGCGTCCGTGGGTTATCTCGGCGACGGCCCGCCGCCGCCCTTGCCTGACTCGGTGAGGGTAGAGCTCTCCCGCCGGTATCTCCAGGCGTTTGAGGGGCTCACCGGCAGAGCCTTTGAGCCCGCCGAGCTGCCCGCGGCGCCGAGAATCCTGCACAATCTCGCGGTCTGGTCCGCCAAGGGAGCCCCGTGATGCTTCACCTCCCCTTCGAGCACGATGACGGCCTCGACCGCCCCCATGAGGAGTGCGGCGTCGTGGGGGTGTTCACCTGGCCCGAGGACCACGTCGATGTGGCCCGGACCTTGTTCTTCGCCCTCTACGCGCTCCAGCACCGGGGCCAAGAGAGCGCGGGCATCGCCACCTGTGACGGGCACTACGCCACGACCCACAAAGGCATGGGCCTCGTCTCCCAGGTCTTCAACGAGCAGAACTTGGGCCCGCTCACCGGGCACGTCGGCATCGGCCACAACCGCTACAGCACCACGGGCAGCTCCGCCTTGCGGAACGCCCAGCCCTATGTGTTGGAGACGCTTCACGGCCCCTTGGGCCTCGCGCACAACGGCAACCTCACGAACGCCGGGGTCTTGCGCCGCAAGCTCTTGGAGCGCGGCGTCGGGCTCACCTCATCGTCGGACAGCGAGGTCATCACCCAGCTCCTCGCGGCCTCGTCCACCACGGGTCTGCCGGACTGGGAGCGCCGCATCGGGCAGGTGATGGCCGAGGCTGAAGGCGCCTACAGCCTCGTCGTGCTCACCAAAGACGCGCTCTACGGCGTGCGTGACCCAAACGGCCTGCGCCCCTTGTGCATCGGCCTGTTGTTGGGCGAAGACGGCAAAGGCCTGGGCTATGTCTTGGCCAGCGAGAGCTGCGCCTTGGGCACCATCGGCGCGGCCTATCTGCGGGAGGTCGAGCCCGGGGAGATCGTGCGCCTCGACCGCCACGGCCTGCACAGCCACCGTGAGCTGGCGTTGGGCCTCACCAAGCCGATGCCCAAACGTTCATTGTGTGTGTTTGAGTACGTCTACTTCGCCCGGCCCGACTCGTTGTTGGAGGACCAGTCGGTTCACGCCGTGCGACAGCGCATGGGGCGGCGTCTGGCGATGGAGTCGCCGGTGCCCGACGCCGACGTGGTCATCGGCGTGCCCGACTCGGCGATGCCCGCGGCCATCGGCTACTCCATCGAGAGCGGCGTGCCGTTCTCCGAGGGCCTCACGAAGAACCGCTACATCGGCCGCACCTTCATTCAGCCTTCAGACCGCCTGCGCCGCAGCGGCGCCCGGCTCAAGTACAACCCCCTGCGCGAGAACTTGGAGGGCCGCAGCGTCGTGCTCATCGACGACTCCATCGTGCGTGGAAACACCATGGGGCCGCTGATCAAGCTCCTGCGGGAGGGTGGCGGGGCGCGGGAGGTGCATATTCGTGTGTCGTCGCCCCCGGTGCGGCATCCGTGTTTTATGGGCGTGGACATGGCGACCTATGACGAGCTCATCGCCCACAACCTCAGCGTGGCCCAGATCGCCGCGCACATCGGCGCCGACAGCCTCGCCTACCTCTCCAGCGAGGGCATGTTGGCGGCCGTGCGTGAGGGCCTGGGCGATCGGCCGACGGGCCACTGTGACGCATGTTTCACCGGGCGATACCCCGTGGCGCTCACCGACGCCAAGGATCCCGACGCCCACAAACGGCAGTTTGAGGTGTCTCTGCGCGACGCGGACCCCTCGGGCCAAGGGAGCAAATCCTGATGACCAACCTCACCGTGCTCATCGTCGGAGGCGGCGGGCGTGAGCACGCCTTGGCCTGGGCCTTGGCCCGCTCTCCGAAGGTCGCCCGAGTCGTCGTGGCCCCGGGCAACCCCGGGACGGCCCGCCTGACCAAGTGTGAGAACCTCGCCGTCAACATGAACGACCCCGCCGCCGTCGTCGCCGCCGCCCAGTCCGTTGGCGCCGGGCTCGTCGTCGTGGGCCCCGAGGCGCCCCTGGCCGCCGGGGTGGGTGACGCCTTGAACGCCGCCTGGATCCCCTGCTTTGGGCCCACCCGGGCCGCCGCGCGCCTGGAGTCGTCCAAGGCCTTCGCCAAAGACTTCATGGCCCGCTGGGGCATCCCCACCGCCCGCTCTCAGACCTTCACCGATCTCAACGAGGCCCTCGCCGCCGCCCGCGCGTGGGACGGCCCCCTGGTGATCAAGGCCTCGGGCCTCGCCGCCGGAAAAGGCGTCACCTTGCCCGAGACCTTGGCCGAGGCCGAGGCCGACATCCGGCGCCTGATGGAGGACGGCGCCTTGGGCGACGCCGGGCGAGCGCTCGTCATCGAGGACCGCCTGGAGGGCGTCGAGGCCTCGGTGCTCGCCTTCTGTGACGGGGCCACGGCGCGGCTCATGCCCGCCGCGCAAGATCACAAGCGCCTCTTGGACGGCGATCTTGGCCCCAACACCGGCGGCATGGGCGCGTATGCCCCCACCCCCTTCGTAGACGAGGCGGTCCGGGCGTTTGTGCTCGATGAGGTGCTGCGCAAGACCCTGGACGGGATGCGCGCCGAGCGTAACGCCTTCGTCGGCGTGCTCTACGCTGGGCTCATGCTCACCGCCGATGGCCCCAAGGTGCTGGAGTTCAACGCCCGTTTTGGCGACCCAGAGGCCCAGGCCATCCTGCCGCTCTTGGAGACCGATCTCGCCGAGATCCTCCTCGGCGCGGTGAGCGGCACCTTACACGAGCAAGAGATCGTGTGGCGTGACGGGGCGAGCGCCGCCGTCGTGCTCGCCAGCGAAGGCTACCCGGAGCGGTCGGCGCCGCCTCGGCCCGTGGGTGGGCTCGACGAGGCGGCGGCGACGGGCGCCTTGGTGTTTCACGCCGGGACAGGGCTGGACGCCGAGGGCGTGGTGGCCACGGGCGGTCGGGTGCTCAGCGTCGTCGGTGTCGGCGACACCCTCGCCGCCGCATTGGGCAGAGCCTACGCGGGCCTTGACCTTGTTCAGCTTCAAGGCGGACAACACCGACGCGACATCGGCGCCCGGGCCTTGGCCCTGCCCCCTCTGCCCACCTCACCCCAGGAGCCCACCGTGTCCAATGAGCCGCAGATCGAGGCGAGCGCCCAACAAGAGGCGCCCTCTGGGGTCACCTACCGCGACGCCGGGGTTGACATCGAGGAGGGCAACCGCGCCGTGCGCCTGATGAAGCAGGCCGTCGAGGCCAGCCACGGCCCCGACGTCATCGGCGGATTGGGCAGCTTCGGCGGGCTGTTCTCGACCCGCTCGTTCCGCGGCATGGAGGAGCCCGTGCTCGTGGGCTCCACCGACGGCGTCGGCACCAAGACCCGGGTGGCGGTGACGATGGGCGTCTACGACACCGTCGGCGAAGACCTCGTGAACCACTGCGTGAACGACATCCTCGTTCAAGGCGCCAAGCCCCTGTTCTTCTTGGACTACTTCGCGGCGTCCAAGCTGCACGCCGCCCAGGTCGCGGCGGTCGTGGGCGGGGCGGCCCGGGCGTGTCAGGCCGTAGGCGCGGCGCTGCTCGGCGGCGAGACGGCGGAGATGCCCGGCGTGTACCACGACGGCGAGTTTGACCTCGCGGGCACCATCGTCGGCGTGGTTGACCGCCCCCGGCTCATCTTGGGCGACCGCATCACCCCCGGCGACGTGGTGCTGGCGATGCCCAGCTCCGGGCTACACACCAACGGCTACTCCTTGGCGCGAAAGGTGCTCGCCCAGCATGACTGGCGGGCCCCAGAGCCCCGCCTCGGCGGACGGTCCCTCGGCGAGGCGCTCTTGGCCCCACACCGGGCGTACCTCAACGAGGTCAACCGCCTGCGGGACGGCCACGGTGACGCCGCCGCCGTAGACGTGAAGGGCCTCGCGCACATCACCGGCGGCGGGCTCATCGAGAACCCGCCGCGAATCCTGCCGCCGACCTGCGCCTTTGAGCTCCAGGCCGCGTCGTGGGAGCTGCCGCCCCTGTTCCAGATCATCCAAGAGGCCGGGCGCATCTCGACCTATGAGCTGCGGCGGGCGTTCAACTGCGGCGTCGGCATGCTCATCGTCGTCCCCGCTGAGGAGGCCGAGCGGGCCCTGGGGATCTTGGCGACGGAGGGCCTCTGCGGCGGCTGGCGCATCGGCCAGATCGTCCCCCGGGGCAAAAAGCCGCCGGTTCGGTTCGTCTGAAGCATCTGAGACAGGAATTTATGCGACTGGTGGTGCTCATCTCCGGCAGCGGGTCCAACCTCGCCGCGCTGCTCGCGGCCTGCGCTGAAGGCCGCGTCGCGGGCCAGGTGGTCGGCGTCGTCTCCGACCGTCGCGACGCCTACGGCCTCGTGCGCGCCGCCGAGGCGGGGGTGCCGACCACCCTCGTCCCCTGGCGCCTCATGCACAAGGCCGGGGCCAGCCGCGAAGACTTTGACGCCGCCTTGGCCGACGCCGTCGCCGCCTTCGAGCCTGACCTCATCGTGCTCGCGGGCTTCATGCGCATCTTGACCCCGACATTCTTGACCCGATTCGACGGTCTGGTCATCAATCTTCACCCGTCCTTGCCCGGGGACATCATCGGCGCGGGCGCCATCGAGCGCGCCTTTGAGGAGGCCCAGGCCGGGCGGCGCGACCACACCGGCGTGATGGTGCATGAGGCCATCGCCGAGGTCGACGCGGGCCCGGTGCTCGGTCAGGTCACCGTGCCGATCCTCCCCGATGACACCCTCGACACGCTCAAGGCCCGGGTTCACGCCGCCGAGCACACCCTGCTCGTCGAGGTCGTCGCCCGGCGCTGCGCTGAGCGTGGCGCCCCGTCCTCACGCTCTTCAACCGATTCAACCCAGGTGAACTGATGATTCGTCGCGCGCTCTTGAGCGTCCATGACAAGACCGGCCTCGTCGAGCTCGCCCAGCACCTCGCCGGAGCGGGCGTGACGCTCGTCGCCTCGGGGGGCACGGCCCGGGCCCTGCGCGCCGCTGGGCTGGAGGTCGTCGAGGTGAGCGACATGACCGGGGCGCCGGAGATCCTCGGCGGTCGGGTAAAGACCCTCCACCCCGCCGTGCATGGCGGCATCCTCGCGCGTCGCACCGACGAGCACCTCCAAGAGCTCGCCCAGCACAACATCGAGCCCATCGACCTCGTCGTCTGTAACCTCTACCCCTTCGCCGCCACCGTCGCCGCGCCCGGGGTCACCGAGGCCGACGCCATCGAGCAGATCGACATCGGCGGGGTCACGCTCCTGCGGGCCGCGGCGAAGAACTTTGAGTCCGTCGTGGTGTTGGTCGACGCCGCCGACCACGGCGCCGTGCTCGCGTCGCTCCACGAGGGTGGGCCCGACCTCCCCACCCGCCGGGCCTTGGCGCTCAAGGCCTTCCGCCACACCGCCGCCTATGACGCCGCCATCGCGGGCTACCTCGGCGCCGCCGTCGAGGGCGCCGACACTCTGCCCCAAGAGATTCAGCTCTCGGCGCGGCTGCTTCAGCCCCTTCGGTACGGCGAGAACCCCCACCAGCGCGCGGCGCTGTACCAGCTCGACGGGCAGGCCTGGCCCTTTGAGCAGCTCCAGGGCAAGGAGCTGAGCTACAACAACATCGTTGACCTCGTCGCGGCCTGGGAGGTGCCCCAGTCGTTCCCCGAGCCCTGCTGCGCGATCATCAAACACACGAACCCCTGCGGTCTGGCCGTCGCTGACACGCTCACCGAGGCCTTCCGCCGCGCGCTGTCCTGCGACCCGGTGAGCGCCTTCGGCAGCATCATCGCGGTCAACGGAGTTGTTGACATCGACTTCGCCGTGGCCTTGGCCGAGAGCAAACTCTTCGTGGAGGTGCTCGTCGCGCCGGAGTTCACGGAGGAGGCCCTCGCGCGGCTGGAGCGTCGTAAGCAGTGTCGGGTGATGCGGGCCCGGGCGCCGAAGCTCCCCGGCCTGAGCCTGCGCAGCGTTCACGGCGGCCTGCTCGTGCAGAGCCCGGATCAGCTCGCCGTAGACTCCGCCGCCTGGAAGGTCGCGACGCTGCGCCCGCCCACGGCGGCGGAGCTCGCCCAGCTTGACTTCGCCTGGCGCGCGGTGAAACACGTCAAGTCCAACGCCATCGTCTTCGCCCGGGACTTCCTCTGCGTCGGCGTCGGCGCCGGGCAGATGAACCGCGTGGACTCCGTGCGCATCGCCGCGAGCCGCGCCGGGGATCGTGCCGTAGGCGCCGTCGTCGCCAGCGACGCCTTCTTCCCCTTCCCCGACGGGGTCGAGGCCGCCGCCGCCGCCGGGGTGACCGGCGCGGGGGCTGACCGTGACTCGGGCGATCATGGGGGGCTCCAGGTGTCGCAGAAATTCGGGAGGATGTGACAGGCGCTCCGCCGCGTGGGGCGGCGGGGCTAGTGCAAGAAGTGCCGGGCGCCGGTGAACACCATGGCGAGGCCGAGGCGGTCGGCGGCGGCGATGACCTCC
>JBEAVX010000611.1:0-4830 GCA_041160755.1 Pseudomonadota bacterium | reverse complement strand
CTACGACACCGACCTTGAGCTCTACAACTCCACCGTCTCAAACAACGTCGCCACCTACGAGGGCGGCGGTGTGATGACCTATACCTACTCCGCCGCCACGGTCTACAACACCGTGTTTGAGGACAACAGCAGCACCTACGGGAACGGCGGCGGCATGTCGTTCAACCCCGGCCTGCCCTCCACCTACGACCTCACGATTCAGTCCTCCACATTCGACTCAAACTCGGCGTCGTACCACGGTGGCGGCCTGTACTCGATATACGCCGACGACCTCATGTTCTCCGACAACGTCTTCACCTACAACAAGTCCACGACGGCCGGTTACTCTGGAGGCGGCGCGCACATCTACTACACCGACAGCCTCGCCGCAGTCCGCAACGTGTTCTGCGCCAACTCGGCCTACACCGGCGGCGGCGCCTACGTCTACTACACCTATGGCGGCATCGGCCTCGCCTCCTGGACGAACAACGTCTTCCAAGAGAACGAGGGCGCCTACGCCGGTGGCGGCGCGTTCTTCCAGTCCGACTACTACACGGAGCTCATCAACAACACGTTTGTCGGCAACGAGGCCGCAGACCTCGGCGGCGCGCTCTACCTGACGGATCAGATCGGCACCTACTCCGGCGAGTTCACCAACAACATCGTCGCCTACACCGCCGACGGCGACGGTATCTACGGCGACTCCTCCTCAGCCTCAGCCCTCACCGGTGACATGGAGTACAATGACTGGTACTCCAACACCAGCACGAACGTGAGCGGCGGCTTCACCGCGAGCATGATCAGCGGCAGCGGGAACGTCACGGTAGATCCCAAGTTCACGAGCTTGAGCCTCGACGGTGACTGCTCCAACGACGATCTCTCCTTGTCCTCGGGCTCATCGCTGATCAACGCCGGCGACACCACGATCAAGGACGACGACGGCAGCCGCAGCGACATCGGCGCCTATGGTGGCTTAGAGGCGCCAGAGCCCAAGGTAGACGACGACGGCGACGGCTACAACGCGGACGTGGACTGCGACGACACCGACGCCTCGGTGAACCCAGGCGCCGCCGAGGTCGCCGGAGACGAGGTAGACCAAGACTGTGACGGGACGGAGGAGTGTTACGCCGACAAGGATGACGACGGTTACCACAGCGGCTCCACGGTCAGCTCCACGGATCTCGACTGTGACGACAGCGGCGAGGCGCTCTCCACGGAGCCCAGCGGGGACTGCAAAGACGCGAACTCCACCATCAACCCCGGCGCGACCGAGGTTGCTTACGATGGAAAGGATCAAGACTGTGATGGGTCGGACCTCACCGACGTAGACGGGGACGGCCACGACGCCGTCGCCGCTGGCGGAGACGACTGTGACGACGACGACGCCACGGTGAACCCCAGCGAGACCGACACCCCCTATGACGGCGTGGACCAGGACTGCTCCGGGGCGGACGTGACGGACGCCGACGGCGACGGCTACACCGCCACCGAGGCCGGCGGGGATGACTGTGACGACAACAACGCCGCCGCCAACCCCGGCGCACCAGAGACCTGGTACAACGGCGTCGATGAGGACTGCTCCGGCGGCTCCGACGGCGATCGGGACGGGGACGGCTACGACGCCGAGGCCGCTGGCGGCGACGACTGTGACGACGATGACGCGGCGGTGAACCCCGGCACCCCCGAAAACACCAGCAACGGCCAAGACGACAACTGCAACGATCTCATCGACGAGGACCCCAACACCACCGACAGCGACACCGACGGGCTCACCGACGCTGAGGAGGGCGAGCTCGGCACCGATCCCAGCGACTCGGACAGCGACGACGACGGCCTAACCGATGGTGAGGAGGTCAGCGGCGGCACGGACCCCCTCGATGACGACAGCGACGACGACGGCGTGATCGACGGGGAAGAGGTGGACCTTGGCACCAACCCCACCGACCCCGACAGCGACGATGACGGCCTGACCGACGGTGAGGAGGTCGAGCTCGGCACCGACCCCACCGACGCCGACAGCGACGATGATCAGCTCGACGACGGCGACGAGGTGGACCTCGGCACCGATCCCGTGAACCCTGACAGCGACGGCGACGGCGCGACGGACGGCCAAGAGGTGATCGACGGCGCCGACCCGACCGACGCCACGGACGGCGGCGTGCCCATCGGCGACACCGGCCTCGACGTGGACGACCCCAAGGACGGCGGCTGCGACTGCGCCACCTCCGAGGCGCCCCAGTCTGGCCTCATCGCCGGGCTGCTCGGCCTCGTCGGTCTCATCGCCCGCCGTCGCCGGGCGTAAGCGCTGGCGAGGTGACGACCGAGCGCGGCGGCGGGGCCTCTACTCCGCCGCCGCCTCTTGGGCCTGGCCCCAGGCCTCTAAGTCTCCGGCGGCGGCGATGATGCCCGTGATGCCGACGGAGAGCATGAAGTCCTCCGCGACGTCGTCCACGAGCACCTGACCGTCCACCCAGATCGCCTGGGCCCGTCGCACCTGGCCGTCTTCGCGCTCCCAAGAGTAGGTGAAGGCGTACTGTTGGTTGATCTCAAACAGGTCTGTGTTGAGTGTGATGGGATCGGGCACAAAGTTCCAGTGGGCGATGACCGGCGTGCCGTCGTCTAAGGTGAGCCAGCGCAGGTTCACGTCCATCTCGCTCCAGGCCTCCCAGCCCAGAGACTCCACGAGCGAGGTGTGCAGCACGTCGTGGGCACGAAACCACTCACACTCCCGAGAACGAAAACAGTCGAGATCGTCTTCAGTCGTGCGCTCGGCCTCCAGATACGCCGGGAAGATCTCCGTCTGGTTGGGGTGCGCGAGCGCCCAGGCGAAGGTGTCCATCGAGATGTCGTAGTCGATGCCGATGACCGCGCCGACGATGCCCGCCTCAAGCGTTCGATCGATCCCCACCGCGGCGAGGTGATCCGCGGTGAGCGCGCCGACGGTGTACCCGGCCTCGGCCTCCTCAAAGTTCTGGTTGACCCAAGGGATCAGGTTCTCGCCGAGCTCTTGGAGGCTGCGGTCAAATCGTTCGTCGTACTGCACGAAGCCGTAGGTCAACATCTCCTCGATGTCTACCGGCGCCTTCGTCGGACCGCAGCCGAGGAGCAGCAGCGTGAGGAGACCCAGCGGGGTTTGGCGGGCGGTCGTCATCATAAACCTTCCTCACGGGCGGCGAGCCAGGCGTCGAGATCTTCAGCGGAGTTGACCATGGTGCTGATGCCGAGGTTCAGCGCGGTGCTCTCCGGCATGTCCCCGTTGACCACCTCACCGTCCACCCAGATCGCCTGCACCCGAGACGCGGCGCCGTCTTCAGGTTGGTACACAAACGAGAAGCTGTACTGTTGGTGAACCTGCAAGAAGTCGATGTTGAACTGAACCGGCGTGGGCCCCAACACACGCACGACGAGCAGTCGCCCGTAGTCTTCAGACTCCACCCAGCGCAGATCTTGGCTGAACTCGTTCCACATCTCGATCCCGAGCCCGAGGCTCGCGTGCACCTCGCTCATGCTCTCATGCGTAGGGCAGCTCATGTCCAAAAAACAGTCGCGAGGAGACTCTTGGGTGCGCTCAAACTCGACGTAGCTCTCGAAGATCTCGTCTTGTTGGGGGTAGCTCAGCCCGAAGGCCACGGCGTCGAGGTCTACGGTGTAGAACATGCCGACCGCCGCGCCGACGACACCGTCCACGGCGTCGGCGGTCACCTCGGCCGCGGCGAGGTCCTCCGTGGTCAAGGCGCTCACCTCGTACCCTTCAGCGAGCTCCGCCTCGTGGGCCTCCATGAACGGGATGAGCTTCTCGGCCAAGGCGAGGATGTGCGCCTCGTCGTCGGCTTGGTGCGTGAAGCCATACACCATCATCTCTTCGATGGTGTCCGGGGCCTCCGGCGGGCGGCAGGCGGTGATGAGGGCGAGGGAGAGGAGCGATGGGAGGATGCGCATCCCCTAATTTTGCCTCAAGTGGAGCCGGGCCCGCCAGTCCTTCAGGGCGGAGAGCGCTGAAGGTTTGATGTCGCCGAGGCGTTGGCCCCGGGCCTGGGCCTCGTGAACCCACGCCTCGGGGCCGCCGGGGCCGATCCGCACGACCTCCGCCGGGCCGAGCTGCCCCAGGCGGCGGCACCAGTCGTAGTGCGGGTTCTCAGCCAAGGCCACGTCGAGCCCCGCCGGGCTGGGCGCGTCGGCGCCCTCGATGAACAAGGTGTAGCGCGGCGGATCGTCCCCCTCGGGGGCGAGCAGGCGGAAGCGGGCCTCGGGGCACAGGCGCGAGAGCACACCCGCGACGAAGGCGTCGGAGAGCTTCTCGCCGCGCAGGTCCACGACCTTGTCTTCTCGGCCCAGAAACCGCAGCGTCGGCGTGCCCCCGACCCGCCCGGTCACGCCGACCCGGTCGCCGAGGCGAAGGCGCCACAAGCCCGCCGCCGTCGTGATCACCACCGCGCCCTCATCGCCCTCGGAGAGCTCGTGCAGCCCCATCAGGCGGCCGTCGTCCCGCAGGAGCTCGATGACACAGACCCGGCTCGCCGCGACGTGGGTGTCCCCGAGGGGCCAGCTCACCATGCCCTCCGTCGCCAGGAGCCCTTTGGGCTGCATCACCACGCCGGGGAGCCGCGCGCGCAGCGCCCGAGCCCCTGGCGCCGACTCACCGTCCGCCCAGCACGAGATCAGGCCGAGCTTGGGCCAGATCCGGGCCGGCTCTTCAGGCGCCACCGAGGCCAAAGCCCGCGCCCGGCGCGGCGCCGCCGGGAGCCTGAGCCCCTCGACCACCGCCCCGTCGTGCAGCCCGCGCAGCGCCGTCTCCCACTCCGCCCCGAGCCTGTCCAAGATCAAGGTGAAGAACGACGGGCTCCACACCGA
>JBEAVX010000602.1:0-5953 GCA_041160755.1 Pseudomonadota bacterium | reverse complement strand
CCCCCGGCAAGCGGGATCCCCGGGCAAGGAACCAAAAAAGCCCCGCTGGCGAACCAGCGAGGCCTGATGGTGGAGCAAATGGGACTCGAACCCACGACTTCTACGATGCGAACGTAGCGCTCTCCCAACTGAGCTATTGCCCCAAGCGGGCTCTTGTTAACCGACGACCTTGGCGGCGTCAACCCCCAAAGCGGCCCGGCGATCCCCCTGTGGATTGCCTGTGGACAACTTCAGGGGGCCACGAGGCGTCGATCGGAAACCCGCTCCCAAAGCGGCGCTTCGATCGACGCCCGACGCGCGGCGGCGACTTCAGCCTGTGGATCACTGCCCCAGAGTCCGGCGTCTTGTTGGGCGCCGGGCGGGCGTGTTCCACGTGGAACAGCTCACTTCCGGTCGAGGGAGAAGGTGCCGTCGTACTTCACGGAGATGCCGGAGACCGTCGTGCTGCCCGCGGTCTCGCCGTCGAGGGTGGCGTCGCCGCTCAGCTCGCCCGTCCACTCCGCGGTGAGGAAGCCCGAGGCGTCTACCTCACCCGAGGCCGAGTCGTCCTTCGCGATGTCGCCCACGAGGGTGACCGTCTGCTCGCCCAAGAAGCTCAAGGTGCCGGCGAAGGTGCACTTCATGGTGCCGGAGATCATCGGGCTGTCGGCGACGTCGATGGTGACCGTGCCGGTGCCCGTGCAGACGTCCTTGACGAAGCCTCCGTCCAGGTTCAACACCAGGTCGCCCTCGTAGGAGCCGGACCAGTCGGTCTCGCAGCCCGTCTCGGGGTTGACCGCGGCGTCCTCATCGTCACAGTCGGAGCCGTCGGCGACGTGCCCCGTCGGCGAGGCGCAGGCGAGGGTGGGATCGTCGCCGTTGCCGTAGCCGTCGCCGTCCTCGTCGGGGAAATACTCGGTCTGGGTGGAGGCGAGCACGTCGTCGTCAGCGTCGTTGGCGGCGCCGTCGCAGTCCTCGTCGACGCCGATGCCCGCGTCGTCACAGACCTCGTCGGCGTCGGGGTTGATCGCCGCGTTGGTGTCGTCGCAGTCACCATCGACGCCGACCGAGCCCGTGGGCTCGGTGCAGGAGATCACGTCTTCGCCGCCGAAGCCGTCGCCGTCGCCGTCGATGTAGTAGGTGGTGCCGTCGACGGCGTCTTCGTCGATGTCGTCGTCACAGTCTTGGTCGGCGCCGTCGCAGACCTCGGGGTTGCCCGGGAAGCGGTCTGGGTCGGCGTCGTCACAGTCGACGCCCTCAACCGAGCCATCGCCGTCATTATCGACCGCCGACGCGGTGTCGTCCGTCGGCGTGCTGGTGTCATCCAGCTCAACCGAACCACCTTTACACGCGCCCAGACCCATCAGCAGAACCAGCACGATCCGCGACATAGTGAACTCCTCCATTCAGACCCCTCACTGTGACCGATCTTTGGGGGCTTGTCCGGATCGGGACCAAACTTCTGCGCGCCGCCGCGCACGAAGCAGCTCATGGACGCCGCCGACCAGCGCCAAGAGGTCGCAGAGGCCGAGCCAGGCCCAGCCGCGCAGGCCCAACGAGGGGCCGATCACCACGGTGGCGGCGAGGGCGGTGATCATCAGGGCGGCGGCGATCACCGCGCCCCAGTCAAGGCGCGCGCTGAAAGAGGAGGTTGCCGACATTCTTGTCCCAGGTGGTGACCACGAGGTCGCGGGGGGCGGGCGCGAGGACCGTGGCCGTCCAGGCGCCAGAGCCGGAGATCCAGCCGTCTGCGCTCACGGCGCCGACGAGGGCGCGCACCGGGGCGCGTCCAGGCACCGGCGCGAGGCCGACGCCGCTCAGGGTGACCTCGGCGGCGTGGGAGCCGTCGAGGTCCAGCCAGACCAGGGCCTCGTAGACCACGGAGCGCTCGGTGGTCGCGCTGGGGGTGGTGGCGAGGCCAGCGCCGTCGTTGAGGTAGAGGCGGCCGACGCCCCACCAGCTCCCGGCGAAGAGGTCGAGGTCACCGTCGCCGTCTACGTCTTCGAGGCTGAGCGCGGACTGGTAGGCGGCCTCGTCTTTGGAGGTCCAGCACAGATCGAGGCTGGGGCCACACCAGGCCCGCACGACGCCGGGGCCGCCGAGCTGGAGGTTGTCGGAGATGACGAGGTCCAAGACGCCGTCGCCGTTCAGGTCGCCCCAGTCCACGGTGTTGCCCTCGTAGGGGCCGTGGGCGTCTGGGGCCTCCCAGCTCGGCGTGTTGGCGGGCAGGCCGCCGTCGTTGAGGTAGACGGTGTGGGCGTCGCCGAGGTTGGCGAAGACGAGGTCGAGGGCGCCGTCGCCGTTGAGGTCGGCGAAGGTGACGTCCATGGCGTGGCGGTCCCGCTCCGTCGTCCAGGCCGGGGCGAGGCCCAGGTCTCCGGCGCCGTCGTTGAGGAACAGCAGGGAGCGGCCCGGCGGGTTCTTGTAGGGCTCGCCCACGGCGACGGCGAGGTCAAGATCGCCGTCGCCGTCGATGTCGCCGAGGGCGTTGGAGAAGCTGAACAGGCCCTCCGCCGTCCAGGAGGGGCTCGGCTCCAGGGCGCCGCCGAGGTTCATGAACCGCTCGACGCCGCCGGGCTCGGTGAACCGCCCGGGGCCCAAGAAGCGGGAGACGACCACGTCCTCTAAGCCGTCGCCGTCGAGGTCGCCGACGCTGAGGTGGCCGTAATAGGCCACGGTGTCGGAGACCCACGACGCCGTGGTCTCCAACGCCCCGCCTTGGTTGAGGTAGAGGCGCAGCGGCCCCGGGGTGATGTCGTTGCCGTTGGCGACGAGGAGGTCGAGGTCGCCGTCTTGGTCGATGTCGAGGGCGCCGACGCCGGTGGCGACGTCGGCCTCGTCGGACTCCCAGGCCTCAACCAAGGAGAGCGCGGGCCAAGGAAGGGCGTCGCTGTCGGGCGCGGCGCTCTCCGAGGGGGCAGACTCCGACGCCGGGCTGTCCGCCGGGGCGAACCCGCCGTCGTCACCGAGTTTGCAGGAGAGGAGCCAGAAGAGCATAAACGTAGGATAACGCTAGGCCCAGGCGCTCGGATGCAGGAACTTGACGGGGTGGATCACGCCCTCGGAGATGAGGCGGCGGCGGATCCAGGCGAAGGCGCCGAGGCCGCCCCCGAGGCCCCGCGGGTGCTGCGGGTGGACCCCCGGGACGCCGGGATGCGGGTCGATGTCTACCTGAGCCTCCGGTTTGAGGGCTGGTCACGCAGCCGGGTGGCGGCGTCGATTCGCTCGGGGCAGGTGCGCTCGGAGCAGCGGGGGCTCAAGCCGTCGAGCACGATCCGGGGAGAGGAGCGCCTCGTCTTGGACATCCCCCGCCTCGCGCCGAGGGGGCCCAAGCCGCCGCACCCGCCGGTCGTGTTTGAGGATCGCCGCCTCGTCGGGTTCAACAAACCGCCGGGGATGCTCGCCCACCCGGTCGGACGAACGTTTGTCTGGGGCCTGATCAACCTCGCCCGGGAGCTCTACCCGAACGAGGAGCTGCACCTCCTGCACCGGCTGGACAAGGAGACCTCGGGGCTGATGGTGCTCGCCCGGGACGACGACGCCAACCGCGTGCTCAAGCGCGCGTTTAAGGACCGGCGCGTCGAGAAGCGGTATCTGGCCCTGGTGCGGGGGATCGTGCCCTGGGAGGAGCGGGAGGTGGACGCGCCGATTGGGCAGGCCATCGGCTCACCGATCCTGCTCAAGCAGGGGGTGCGGGAGGACGGCGCGGTCGCCCAGACGGCGTTTCGGGTGATCTCACGGCACCCCGAGCGGCAGCTCACCCTGCTGGAGTGCGCGCCCAAGACCGGGCGGACGCACCAGATCCGGGTTCACCTGGACCACATCGGCTTCCCGATCTTCGGGGACAAGATCTACGGCCAAGACCCGGAGGTGTTCTTGAGCCTCTACGCCGAGCGGCCGATGCCGGGGCTCCAGGCGATCTTGGGCCACCCGCGCCAGTGTCTCCACGCCCACACCTTGACCTTGCCCCACCCCGACGGCGGCGAGGCGATCACCCTCACCGCGCCGATGGCGGAGGACATGGTGGCCTTGATCACGCCGGGGGTGTTCCACGTGGAACACTTGGCCGCGCTCGACGGAGACGAGGCGCCAGACGCGCCGGAGTGAGCCACCCGCGCGGGAGGCGGGGCGCCGGAACCACAGGCCCACGCCTTCGGTTCAACGCGCGCTTCGGTTGACCCCTTGAAGACCGACACGCACCGATCCGCCCGTTGTGGCATCCCTTAGCGGACGACGCTGACGCGCCAGGAGCGACCATGAGCCAAGCCCAACCCACCCCGCCCCTCGCGCTCTTGGGGGCGGCGGCGGCCTTAGCGCCCTTCACCGGGTCGATGCCGATCCCCACGCTCACCTCCGTCGGCGAGGAGCTGGGCGCGGCGCCTGAGGACGCCACCCGGGTCATCTCCGTCTTCTTCTTGGCCTTCGCGACCTCGATGATCCCCGCCGGGGCGCTCTCGGACCGCATCGGGCGGCGGCCCGTCGCCATCGGTGGGCTGGCGCTCCTCGCCGTGGCCAGCGTCGGCGCGGCCTTCGCCCCGACCTTAGAGACCTTGTTGGTCGCCCGCTTCTTCCAGGGCCTCGGGGCGGCGGCGCCGATGAACCTCACCCGGGCGGTGATCCGCGACGGCGCCTCGGGGGACGAGGCCACCCGGGCGATGTCCGTCGTCTCGGTGTTCCAGTCCGCCGGGCCCGCCATCGCGCCCATCGCCGGGGCGACCTTGGGCTGGCGCCTGGGCTTCGGCGCGCTCTCCATCGTGGCCCTGGCCCTGGTGGCCCTCGCGGCGTGGCGCTGGAACGAGACCTTGCCCCCGGGCCCCAAGACCTCGCCGCTCAGCCAGCTTCACCACCTCGTCGATGGGCCGTTCATCCCCTTCGGCCTCGCGCTCACGGCCTTGTCGTCGATCTGGTTCAGCTTCGTGGCCATCGCCCCGGCGGCCTTCGTGGGCTCAGGCTGGCTCAGCCAACAAGAGCTGGGGCTGATGCTCACCGGGGTCGCGTTCAGCCTCGTCGGCGGCGCCACGGCCGCCCAGGTGAGCCTCAAGCGGGGCCTCTCCAGCGACGGGGTGATGCGCATCGGCGCCGGGATCGTGCTCCTGAGCGGCCTCGGCCTCGCCGCGCTGAGCCTCGCCGCGCCGGGGGTGCTCGCGCCGTGGATCGCCCTGTTCTTCGCCTACGCCTTGGGCAACGGCATGATGACCCCGCCGACGATCATGCGCGCCTTGACCGTGCCCTCGTCCGCCGCCGGGGTGGCCTCGGCGCTGATCGGCGCGGTGCAGCTCTTCGGCGGCGCCTTGGCGGCGGAGCTCGTGCCCCGGCTCACGGACAGCCTGCTCACGAGCTTCGCCTGGGTCACCTTCGCCTGTCTCGGCGTGATGGTCGGCGCCATCGCCTGGGGCGAGGCCCGGCTCAAGGCCAAGCCCGCCGTTTAGCCGTCTCGGGCGCAGCGCACGTCGAGGAGCACCTGGCGGCCCCCACGACCGAGGCGCAGGGCCTCGGCCAAGGCCGCAGGCAGCTCCTCCGGGCGCTCCACACGCACCCCGACGGCCCCGCAGGCCTGGGCGATGAGGCGGATGTCGAGGTCGTGGCTGAAGTCGCACAGCTCAAACCGGCCCGTGCGCGCCGCCCAGCCTTGGGGGTGAGAGCCCCTCGTGGAGCGCTTGATCGTGCTCCAGGCCTGGTCGTTGAAGACGATGACGACGAGGCCCAGGCCCTCTTGTGCGGCGACGGCGTGGGCCGAGAGCGGGGTGTTGAACAGGTAGGAGCCGTCGCCCACGGCCACGATGATGTCGCGGTCGGGGGCGGCCATCGCCCCGCCCAAGGCCGCGCCCATGGACCAGCCGAGGCCGCTCGCGACGCTGTTCTCAAACCAGCTCGCCGGGGTGCGCCGGGGCACCAGAGTCGGGTCGAGGGGGTACTCGTTGAAGATCACATGGTCGTCGTCGATGGCCTGGCCGACACACCACGAGAGGTACCG
>JBEAVX010000524.1:0-3282 GCA_041160755.1 Pseudomonadota bacterium | reverse complement strand
GCCCCGGCCCCGGCGCCGGGCCACGTCGTCAACTCGCCGATGGTCGGCACCTTCTACCGCTCGGCCTCGCCCGACGCGCCGCCCTACGCCGAGCTCGGCGCGTCCGTGCGCAAAGGCCAGGTGCTCTGCATCATCGAGGCGATGAAGCTGATGAACGAGATCGAGAGCGACGTAGACGGCGTCGTCGTCGAGATCCTCGCCCAGAACGGCCAGCCGGTGCAGTTCGGCCAGCCCCTCTTCCGCGTCCGTAGCTGACCCATGGCCGCGCCCAAGCCCCCCTTCGGCAAGATCCTCATCGCCAACCGCGGCGAGATCGCCCTCCGGGTGATCCGCGCCTGCCGTGAGCTGGGGGTGAAGACCGTCGCGGTCTACTCCCAGTGTGACGCGAACGCCCTGCATGTGCGCTTCGCCGACGAGGCCGTGTGCATCGGGCCCCCGGCGGCGCGGCAGTCGTACCTGAACATCCCCCGCGTGCTCAGCGCGGCGGAGATCACCGGGGCCGACGCCGTTCACCCCGGCTACGGGTTCTTGGCCGAGAACGCCGACTTCGCCCGCGCGGTCACCGAGATGGGCATGACCTTTGTCGGCCCCGACACCAAGAACCTGCGGGTCTTCGGCGACAAGCTCTCGGCCAAAGACGCCGCCCGGGCGGCGGGCCTGCCGCTCCTGGAGGGCTCCCCCGGCCCCGTCGGCGCCATCGACGAGGCGATCACCATCGCGCGGAAGGTCGGCTACCCGATCATCCTCAAGGCCGCGGCGGGCGGCGGCGGCAAAGGCATGCGGGTGGTCGAAGACGACGACCAGCTCCGCCGCATCTTTGAGCTCACCCGCACCGAGGCCCTGGCGTCGTTCGGCAACGGCGACGTGTTCATCGAGCGTTACCTGCGCGAGCCCCGGCACATCGAGGTCCAGGTCGCCGGAGACAAGTACGGCGCGGCGATTCATGTCGGCGAGCGCGACTGCTCGATGCAGCGCCGCCACCAGAAGATCATCGAGGAGGCCCCGGCCCCCGGCCTCAGCGAGTCCCTGCGGAGTCGCATCCGCGAGGCCGCCGCCAAGCTCGTGGCCTCGACGGGCTACCACACCGTCGGCACCTGCGAGTTTCTGGTCGAGGGCGAGGAGTTCTTCTTCTTAGAGGTCAACCCGCGCATCCAGGTCGAGCACTGCGTCACCGAAGAGGTGAGCGGCATCGACCTCATCCAGCTCCAGATCCGCCTCGCCGCGGGCGAGCCCATGCCGGTGCGCCAAGAGGACGTGCGCTTGGACGGCCACGCCATCGAGGCCCGAGTGAACGCCGAGGATCCTTGGCGGTTTACGCCTTGCCCTGGCCAGATCACCGGCTACCACGCGCCGGGCGGCCTGGGCATCCGCATCGACTCCGCGGTGTGTGAAGGCGCCTGGATTCAGCCCTACTACGACTCCATGGTCGCCAAGATCATCGCCTGGGGCCCCACCCGGGAGATCGCGCTCTCGCGCCTCGTGCGGGCCATGGACGAGGCCGTCGTCGAGGGCGTGAAGACGACCCTGCCGTTGCACCGCGAGCTGCTGCGCTGCGAGGAGTTCGCCACCGCGCGCTTCTCCACGAAGACCCTGGAGGTCTGGTTGGCCCGGCGCGCCGCAGAGGGATCGACGAGCGGTTGACCCCTTGGCCGCCGGGTGTGGCGTAGAATAAGGTCGCCGATGGAGGGTCCGCTGCGCGCTGGCGCGTCGGGCCTCTCCCTGCGCATGACGACGCACCCAGGAGCCCTGTCGTGGCCTTCGACCGAAACGAGCTGGAGCAGCAGGCCCTCAAGTTTGTCGCGCGAGAGCAGCTCGACAAAGCCGCCGAATGTTACGTCCAGATCCTCAAAAAAGACGCCCGCGACGTGCGCGCCCGGCAGAAGCTCGCCGAGCTGTACTCGAAGATGGGCAAAAAGGCCGAGGCGTTTAAGCTGTTCTCCGAGGTGGCCCGGCTGCACGCCGCGGCGGGCAACCATCGGGCGGCCTTGGCGCTGTACAAACAGCTCGTGCCGCTCAAGCCCTCGGATCCCGAGCTGCAGCAGGCCTTGGGCGAGGCCTACCACAACTCCGGCTTTCGCGCCGAGTCGATCCCCGCCTTTGAGGCCGCGTTTGAGGGCTACCTCGGCGCCGACCCCAACAAGGCCGTCGAGGTCGGGCAGCAGCTCCTCAAGCTCAAGCACGACGACGTGGCCCTGCGCCTCAAGCTCGCCGAGGTCGTGAAGGGCACCAAGCCGGACTCGGCCTATGCCTGGTACCGCGAGGCCATCGACGAGTACCGCCGCCGGGGCCAGATGGGCGAGGTGGCGCGGGTGGCCCGAACGGCCTTGGCCTTACGTCCGGGGGACGCGGACCTGCTCGTAGACGCCGCCGAGGCGTCTCTGGCGGCGGACGAGCGCCCCGAGGCCCTAGAGCTCCTGCGCGCGGCGATGGTGAACGACGGCGGCAACCTGCGGGTGCTGGAGCTCTTCGCCAAGGCCCAAGAACAAGGCGGCGATCCTGGCGCGGCGCGCGAGGCGCTTCTGCGACTCGCCACGGCGCACCAGGCCGCGGGCCAGGCCAAGGCGGAGCTCGCGGCGCTGGAGCGCGCCCTGGGCTTTGGGGACGCCGACGGGGAGATCGAGGCCCGCCGTCGCCGGGTGCGGGCGACGATCGACGAGGCCGAGTTCCGGCTCTACCGCCTGCGCGCCGCCGAGCCGGCGGACGACACCGAGCTGCGCCTCGCCGCCCGCGCAGACGTCTTCTGCCGCTACGGCATGCCCCAGCGCGCCGCCGACGAGCTGAGCCGGGCCCTCGCGCTGAGCCCCCGCTCCGTGGTGATCCTCGCCTGGTCCGCTGAAGTCGCCGCGTCGTTGGGCGACAACGAGACGGCGCTGCTCCACGCGGGCACGGTGTTTGAGCTCGTGCGCCCGGACGAGCGCCCCCGGGTGGCCGCGCGCATCAAGTCGTTGGGGGGCACGCCGCCGGCCTTGCCCAGCGCCGCCCCCGTTGAGGTTGGCCCCGACGAGCTGATCGACGACGAGCTGATCGACGACGAGCTGATCGACGATGAGGACACCGCGCCCCCGGCGTCGGCGCCTCCGCCTCGTCCCGCGGCCCCGGCGCCCATCGACGACGACGAGCTGATCGACGACGAAGAGACCGCGCCGCCGATGGCCCAGACCGTGCGCCCCGCGCCGCCTGCGCCCGAGCCCGAGCCCGAGCCCGCGGGGCCCTCCTTCGGGTCGAGCTTTGAGGACAGCGGGGACGCCGCGGATGCCTTCGGCGGTGGCCTCGGCGGTGGTG
>JBEAVX010000488.1:0-7434 GCA_041160755.1 Pseudomonadota bacterium | reverse complement strand
GTGGCCCGGCTCCCGATGATGACCGAACACTTCTGGGTGCGCGCGGCCTCGACGACCTCGACGGGCAGGTTCATGGGGTGGCGCCAGCGCGGGGCCCACCACCGCCCAGGCCCCGCTCCAGGCCGCGAGCCCGCCGACGGTGAGGCAGACCAGCGCCGCGCCGCGCCCCGCCCAGGGGCCGCCGACGAGGCAGAGCCCGGCGCCGAGGCCCAGACACACCGAGAGCGCGCTCATGCGCCGCTCCAGACTCGGGCCAGGGTCGCCGCGCCCAAGGTGAGCACGCCGACCGTCGGCCAGCGCCTCCCGCCGCCCAAGACCATCACCAAGACGCCGCTCACCGCCCAGGTCAGCACGGCGAGCCTCGGGGCGTGGGGCGCCTCGGCGAGCGCCCAGATCCCCGGTCCCAAGGCCAACCAGACCAAGGCCGCGCGGCGCTCGGGGCTCACGGGCGCCTCCCGTACAGCCACAGGCCCTCGTCCTCGGCGACCCGCGCCCAGCCCTCGGCCTCCAGGAGCCCCGCCGCCTCGCGCCCGCCGTCGCGTAGCTCTCTGCGTCGGAGCATCACGAGATCGACAGAGTCCGGCAGGTGGAGGCGCGTCGGCGCGGGCAGGCCGCTGTGCGGATCGAGGCCCCGAGCGGCGTCTAAACCGTCGCTCCCGGCCACGCCGACGCTGTTGAAGTCGGGTCGCCACGGGCTCGCCCGGCCATGGACCGTCTGCGCGTAGAGCACAAACCGCGCCCGAGGCCGAGACGGGTTGGGCTCTCCGGGCGGCATCGCCAAGGGCCCCGGGAGGTCGAGGAGCAGCTCGCCCGGCGGCAGCGCGGCGTAGAGCGCGGGGAGATCCGCCGGGGCGCCAGGGAGAATGGGCTCAATCGGCGAGAGCAGGAGCCCCTCGGCGACGATGAGCGGCGCCACCCAGCGGCCCAGGCCCAGGCGCTCGACGCCGAGCCCAGCGAGCAAGGCCAAGGCGGCCAAGGTGCCCGCGTGAAGCCGGTAAGGGAACCGCAGGGCCGAGAGCGGCGGCAGCTCAAACCACGGCCCGACCCCAAACGAGAGCGCGGCGCAGAGGACCAAGGCCACGACGACCCAGGGGCGGCCCCGCGCGGCGACCAGGGCCAAGATCGGCGCCACGACGCCGACCCAGCTCGTCTGGGCGAAGGGGTTGAGGCCGCTTGACACCCCCGGCGCGGAGAGGCTGAGCGTGGTGCCCATCGCCGCGCGCACGGCGGGGTCGAGGGGCGCCCGGGCGGGGAACGCCCCCAAAAACGCCGCCAACGCCGGGGCGCTGAGCGTGAGGCCCAAGGCCGCGCTCCCCAGGCCGACCCGACCCAAGAACGGCGCCAAGAGGCAGGCCGTCGCCGCCATGTACCAAGAGGAGAGCGCCGTGAGCGCGAAGGCGAGCGCACCCCAGCCCAACCGCCCACGGCCCACGGCCCACAGCCAGAGCGCGAAGGCCCAGCCGTCCGTCCCCTCGACGATGCCCTCCACGGCGTAGCCCTGGAAGAACGGCGCCGCGCCATACACCGCCGCGGCGGTGAGCGCCCCCGCCGGGCCGAGGCCCCAGGCCCGCGCCGCCCCGAAGGCGCAGCCCACCGTGGCCGCCCGGGCGAGCACCAGCAGCAGGTTCCAGGTGGTCGTGAGCCCCAAGACGCCGAGGATCGGCGTCGCCAGCCAGCCCCGCAGCGGGCTCGAATAGTAGAACGGCAGCCCCTCCGGCGCGCCCAGCAGCGCGGTGTGCAGCGGCAGCCCCGGCTGCTCGGAGACGAACCACCACAGGCCCCAAACGGCCGGGTAGAGGTCGGTGTAGGGCTGGCCGATGAGCTCGCCGCGTGTCCAGGCGGGCAGCGCGGGCAACAGCGCCCAGGCGACGGCCAAGGCGACGGCGGGCAGCAGGCTTTGGGGCTGGAGGGGCAGAGGGGACGCCATGAGCCGCCGATCATAGCCCGTTGCGCTCGGGGCTCAGGGCGCGTGGCTCAGAACAACGACGAGCGCTCAAACCCAGGGCAGTGCTCGGTGTAGATGTCGCCCACGACCTTGCCGCTGGCCTTGTGCTCGCCGGGCCGATCCGTGGCGTAGGGGAAGCTGCCCTCCCACTCGCGCAGCTCCACCTGAAGGGTCAGATCATCGCTGCCCTCTTTGGTGAACGCCACGTTGAACGTGCCTTTCCAGGCCGACGCCTCATATTGGTCACCCGTCCAATAATAGCCCTTGTACGAGCCCGACGAGCTCAGCGCCCACTCGCCCTCGCCGAACGCGCAGGAGGCGCCGACGACCGCGCCGGTGTCGGTCTGGAGGTCGTAGCTGGCGAGCGGCGGGGCCTGGGTGAGGGTGAAGCTCAGGTTGCAGTGCCCAGGCAGGTAGAGGCTCGTGCGGTCCGTGGGCGGCGCGTCGGGGTCGAGGAGGTTCGCGTAGGTCTCGCAGGTGGCGTCGGGGTTGGACGAGGCGATGATGAAGGTCGCGGAGCCCGAGTAGAACGAGAACGCGCGCTGGATGCTCACCAGGCCCTTGTCCGTGCCGTCGCGAAGGTCGATGTTGCCCGCGGCGGTCGAGGCCAGGTCGGTGTCGGAGTCGCTGTCCGTGTCGGCGTCGGCGTCGCCCTCGACCGCGCTGTCGTCCACCTTGACGTCGCTGTCGTACGTCGTGGTCTCCTTGTCGCCGCAGCCCGTCGAGAGGGCGAACAGGGCCACGAGCCCGAACCATCGCTGCGTCCGCATAAACGCTCCTTCGGGGCGTTGGGCCCCGAGGCTCATTCTGTCAGTCGCGGCGCCGCAGGGGCCTCCGGGCTGACCTCCTGACCTTTCTTTGACCACAGCTCGCCCAAGGTGAGGCCCTCCCGCCACAGCGCGCCCAGGCCGATCGTCGTCACCGGCAAGAACGACACGCCCCAGAACACGATCGCGAAGGCCTTCGCCGGGGTCGGGTCCACCTCCCACAGCACCAAGGTCTTCTCGATGGCGACATGAAACACGCCGAAGAAGCCCGGCGCCTGGGGCAAGGCCACGGTCAAGGCGATGGCGACGGCGGTGAAGCAGGCCGCGGAGTAGGGGAGATCAAGCCCAAACGCCCAGAACAACACGAAGATCGCCAGCGCCCCGTTCTGCCAGATCATGAGCGAGAGCCCCGCGGCCTGGAGCTGCCCCAGCGGGTCTCTCGCGTTGCCGAGCCCGGCCACGAAGCCGTCGTAGAGCCCCATCACCCGGTCGCGCAGCGGGGCGGGGCCCAAGGACGCGATGCGGGCGAAGAGCGCCCGGGCGGCGCCTCCGCGCATGGCCAAGGCGAAGAAGATCGCCATCGCCCCGAGCCCCGCGACGCCAAAGAGCGCGCCGTACCGCTTGAGGTTCACGACGAGCACGGCCTCCTCGCGGGTGTCGGCCACCTGATCAGGCAGCAAGATCGCCATGGTCAACAACACCGAGAGCAGGCCGAAGATGTCGTAGACCCGCTCCATCACGGCGGTGGCGACGGCGGTGGTGATGTTCACCCCCGCGCGGCGCGCGGCGACGAGCGGCTTGGCGATCTCCCCGGCGCGGGCGGGCAGAAGCGTGTTCGCCGCCGCCCCGATCACCGTCGCCGCGAAGAGCTCCCGCACCTTGGCGTCGGGCGCGGCGGGGCGCAAGAGCACCTTCCACCGCGCCGCCCGGAGCACAAACTCCATCACCAGCAGCCCGCAGGCCAAGGCCACGGGCCCGGCCTTCACCGTCGCCAGCGCCGCGCCGAGCTCGTCCCAATGGATCGAGGCGATGAACCACAGGCTCAGGCACACGCTGAGCACGATCCCCACGGCGACGCGGCGAGATCCGGGGGAAACCACGACGAGCGCCTCCTGGCCACCGCGCGACGGCGCGGCAGGAGAGCATACACCCACCTCGCCGCGCCTTGGTGAGGAGTTCACGACGGCGCCTCGCCCATCCCTTCGGCTTGGGATAGGGGAGGCGGCCGGCGCAGGAGGCCTCCCCGTGAAATACGACGTCGCAGGGCTTGGAAACGCGATCGTAGACGTGCTCGTTCGTTTCCCCGATGACTCGCTTCTTCAAGAGCTCAAGCTCACCCGGGGGATCATGCACCCCGTCAGCCACGACGAGTGGCAGCGCACCTACCAAGAGGTCAAGGGCCTCGGCGCCGAGGTTCACTCCGGCGGCTCTGGGGCGAACACGCTCTGCGCCGTGGGCCTCGCGGGCAAGAAGGCGCTGTTCTGCGGCCAGGTCGGCGACGACCAGTTCGGCGCGATGTACGCCGACTCCCTCAAGCGCGCCTGCGGCGGCCACAGCCTGCGGGTCGAGCCCGGCGCGTTCACCGGCAAGTGCCTCTCCCTGATCTCCATGCGCGACGCCGAGCGCACGATGTGCACCCACCTGGGCGCCGCCGTCGATCTCCCGGAGCTCGGCCCCTTCGCCCAGCACATCTTGGAGTCCAAGGTGCTGCACATCGAGGGCTACCTGCTCTTGGGCGACCGCACCGCGGACGTGGCCTTCGACGCCATGGCCCGGGCGAAGGCCAACGGGGTGATGGTGTCCATCGACGCCTCGGATCCCTTCGTGGTCCACACCGTGCCCGACCGCATGTGGCGCGCGGCCAAAGACTACGCCACGGTCGTCTTCCTCAACGCCGATGAGGCGAGCGGCATGACCGGCCTGCCCCCGGCCGAGGCCGTCCACGCCGTCGCCGAGCAGGTGCCGATCGTCGTCGTGAAGCTGGGCCGCGAAGGCAGCCTCATCAAACACAAGGACGAGGTCCACCGCGTCGGCATCCACGCCGTGAAGGCCATCGACACCACCGGCGCGGGCGACGCGTACGCCGGGGGCTTCCTCGTCGGCCTGTGCTCGGGCTGGGATCTCGCCCGCTGCGGCGATCTCGGCGCGCGCTTCGCGAGCCTCACCGTCGGACAGATCGGCGCGGTCTGCCGTGAGCCTGGGGCCTTGGCCCGGGCGGTCGCCGCCGCCGCTGGAGCCACCCCATGAACCTGCCCGTCGAGGTCGTCGAGGCCACGCGCACCCAGAAGTGTTCGGTCATCATCGGGAGCCGGGCCACCTTAGAGGCTGCGCTTGAGCAGGATCGACGTTACCCCGACGAGCGCGCCGTCGCCAAGTCGCTGGGCGGCAAGATCTCCCCGCGTGAGGCCTGCGCGGCCTTAGAGGCCAAGGTGGGCCGGGCGGCGATGGTGCGCCAGCTGCAGGCGCTCATCGGCGCCGCCGACGTGCCGCCCTACGCCGCCCACAAGCTCGCGCTCAACCGCTTCTCGCGCCTGTTCACGAGCGCCGTGGACGACCTCTTGGAGCGCACCGCCCAAGACCTCGGCCTCGCCTACGAGGTCCGTTATCGGGGCGACCCGATCCCCGAGCCCGACCCGGCCAAGAAGCTCATCTACAAGCTCCGAGGCGGCTTTGAGCGCCCCGAGACCTTGGTGCTCACCGAGGCCGACTTCAAGGCCAAGCCTTTTGGTGATCTCGCCAAAGACGTGCGGAAGCTCCTGCGCCGCGACATCGCGTTCTTCTTGGGCTATCGCCCCGACGAGCAAGAGTTCGACCACATCTTCGAGGACTTCTCCGACGCCTTCGGCGGAGAGCTGCCGCGCTGCCACTTGGCCGTGGCGCAGGGCAAGATCAGCGACTACCACTGGCAGAAGTGGGTGTGGCGTGGGCTGTTGTTGTTCACCGCCGACCCGCTGGAGGCGCTCACCTCCTTAGAGGAGCAGGTCAATGCCCGTTGAACGGCGCGTTCGTTACGCCACCGCCGAGGGGTCCGAGGGCTGGGGCCTCTGGGAGGGCGATCAGGTGATCCCGCTGGGGGACGACGGCCGCCCCGCAGGCGAGCGCCTGCCCATGGCCACGGTGCGCCTCTTGGCGCCGGTCACCCCGTCCAAGATCATCGGCATCGGCACGAACTACCACAAACACGCCCTGGAGATGGGGCGCGCCCTGCCGACGGTGCCGAAGATCTTCCTCAAGCCGTCCACGGCCATCGTCGGGCCCAACGAGCCGATCCTGCTGCCCCCAGGCGCCGAGCGCGTCGACCACGAGGTGGAGCTGGGCGTGGTCATCGGGCGGCGGGCGAGCCGCGTGAGCCGGGCCGAGGCCCTGGACTACGTCGCGGGCTACACCGTCGTGAACGACGTGACCGCCCGGGATTTCCAGCGCGCCGACGGCGTCTTCGCCCGGGCCAAAGGTTTCGACAGCTTCTGCCCCGTCGGGCCCTGCCTCGTCACCGGGCTAGATCCTCGGGATCTCGGCGTCTGGGCGCGGGTGAACGGCGAGGTTCGCCAAGATGGGCGCACCTCCGACCTCATCTTCGACGTGGCGACGCTCATCGAGTTTGTCAGCGGCGTGATGACGCTCCTGCCTGGTGACCTCATCGCGACGGGCACCCCCGAGGGCGTCGGGCCCTTGGCGCATGGTGATCTGGTCGAGGTCGAGGTCGAGGGGATCGGCGTCTTGCGCAACCCCGTCTTCGATCGAGCGGATCGTCGCTCCCGATGACCACGACGAGCGGGCGCCGCGCGGGGGCTCCCCCTGAGAAGATTGGTCATCTGTCCAATCTTGGCGCCCCATGATCGACTCCGTCTTGGCGCGGAACGCCGGGCTCTTGGGCGGGCTTCTGGCCTTGGCGGTGGTGCTGGGGCCTTGGCGGGCGCGTTTGGGCTGGGCGTGGTTGATCGGCCTCGCGGTCGTGGGGCTGGGCCTGGGCGTTGGCCTTGACGTGATCGCGCCGGGGGCGCCCCTGGCGCCGTTCCCGGCCGAGGCGCTGTTTGTGCTCTTGTTGTGGCTGCTCTTGGGGCGGCTCACGAACGAGGCGGGCGGCGTGTTCACCGGCAATAGCTGGGGGTTCGCGGCGCTCTTTGGCGCGATGCTCTCCGGGGATCAGGCCACCGCGTCGCGCCTCGCGCCGCTGGCGCCGTCCCCCACGCTCGCCGCGAGGCTCGCCCTGGTCGCCGGGGTGGGCGGCCTGATGAGCCCCATCGGCAGCCCGGCGCGGCTCCTCTTGCGTGACATCGGGCCCACGGGGCTCTTGCCGGTGGGCTTGGCGCTCTTGGCCTGGCCGTATGCGCTGGAGCGCGCGCCGAAGGGGCCCGGCGGGCGCCTCGGGGTGACGGCGATCCTCGGCGCCGTGCTCGTGCTCGGCTTTCGGCCGGAGTGGCGCCTGCCCGCCCTGGCGTTTGGCTGCGTGAGCCTCGCGATCCTCGCCGGGCCCAAGGCGCCGGACGCCGCGCTCAAGGCGCCGGGCAAAGAGGTGGCGTGGGCGCTCACCGTGGGCCTGCTCGTCGGCCTCGCCCGCGCGAGCGGGGCCTTGGCCGAGGTTCGGATCGGCCTGGAGCTGCTCTTTCAGGCGGCGCCCACCGCCGCGCTCGTGGCCGTCGTGGTCGGCGGCGCCGCGCTCTCGACCCTCGCCGGAGAGCTCGGCGCGGCGCTCATCGTGCTGTCGATCGTCGAGGCCGGGGC
>JBEAVX010000471.1:0-3073 GCA_041160755.1 Pseudomonadota bacterium | reverse complement strand
GTGAGGGAGTAGCGGTGGACGAGGTTGAGGATCTGAAGGTGATCGGTCGCGGTGAACATCGGTCGCTCCAGGGTGGATGGCCAGAGGGTACGGACGGCCGAGTTTCTGGACAATAGGCCTTTATTTGGACGGTATGTCCATTTCTGATTGACAATGGCGCCTGAACTCGACGCCGCCGCTCGCGTCTCATCGAGCGCCTCAAAGGCGACCTCAGCGTGTCGTGGCGGGTCGGCCCCGTGCGCCGTGCGATCCGCTGGCGCGTCTCACCTGGGCTGTCTCGCCCGGCATCGTGTCGCGTAGTCCGCTGGGCAAGCCTCGGTGTAGAGCCACTCCTCCTCAAGCGTCCGGAGCGCCTCCCGGTCGGCCGGGTCCGCCTTCGTGTGGATGGCCTCCAGCATGTCGCGCATCCGCGCCGTGCCGTTGACGTGCTCGACGTAGAACGTGCCGATCACCTCGTCCAGCGCGTCCGCGCCGATCAGGTCGGCGACGTCCTCGTAGAAGCAGGCCCCCTTCATGTAGGTGGCGAGGGACCAGAGATCGTCGTTCACGAAGTGAATCTCATCGCAGGTGTCCGGGAGCACGATGGTGTTCACGTCTTGGCCCTCGCAGATGGGCTCCAAGAAATAGTCCACGTAGTAGGACCACAGGTCATCACCCCCCACCTGCTCCATGGCGCGCGCGGCGATGTAGGTCGTGGTGCCCTCGGACAGCACGAAGTCCTCCCAACACTCGACACGAACCCCGTTGCCGTACCAGCCGTGCCCCGCCTCATGGGCGTGCGCCTCCTCGTCGTTCATGTCGAAGGTGCCGATGTGAGAGTAAGGATGGTGCTCCATTCCGCCCCAGGAGTCCTCGCCCCAGTTCACCTCGACGCTGCCGTACTCGGGACCAAAGGAGTAGGCGCCGTAGGTGGTCTCGAAGTAGTCAAACACCTCAACCAGATGCGCCGTGCCGCGCCGGGCGGCTTGGTCCCCGCGGTCGTTCTCCAGGTACCAGGCCTTGATCGTCGTGCCAGCGGGTGTGGTGCCCAACGCGAGCTCGACGTAGTCCCCCACGGTGATGCCCGCCATGTAGGCTGGGCCTTCTGCGGTGGTCGTCCGGGGGTAGACGGCGGTGAGCCCCTCCTCAACGCCGGTGACGTCCATGGTGAACACGACGCCGTCGCGCATCGACGGGTCACACGGAAAGAGGTTGGCGCAGTAGTACGGCCACACGAAGGTCACGCCCAGCGCGGGCATCCACCCGTCGAAGGCCCACGCAGGACGGGCGGGGAAGGTGTAGTCGATGACGATGGTGAGCTCGGGGTTCTGCCCGGTGACCGTCAGGAGGCCGTCCTCCTTCTGCGCCTCCACCGTCTTGCCGTCGACGGTGACGCTGGAGAGCGTGAGCTTGGACACGTCGAGGCGCACCGCGCCCGTCGCAGGGGAGGGCCTCGCCTTCACCGTCGCGCGTCCGGTCAAGGTGCTGAGGTTCAGCGCGAGGTCGGTCGAGAGGATGTCCTGGTGGGTCTGCGTGGGGCCTCCGCCGGGCTCGGGGTCGCCCTCGTTGGGGTCGGTCGGATCACAGCCGCCCAGCCAGGTGGCGAGGACAATGGCCGTCCACGAGGAGAGAGGTCGGTTGGCGGTCCCACCCGCATCGGCCCGCCACGGCGCCTTCGCCCGCGGCGCAGGGCCGCTCCTGCGTTCTGAGATCATGGCCGAATCTCCTGAGAGAGCGCCGCGCCGGAGGCCGCTCGTGGCGGCGCGGTGGTTGCCGAGGGGGACGCGCCCGGTGCGCCCCCCTATCGTACAGCGCCTGCAGCCCGCGCCACGACCCCCTGCGGCGCGAGAGCCCGCCGCGCGCCGCCCCGCGCCCGCAAAACGAGGTGGGTCGGCGCCGACTTCGCGGGCGCTCCGTTTTGGTGTTGACCATCGCCAAAGCATGTGCTACTTTTTTAGCACGTCAACCCACCGCCCCGGAGCTCCGATGTCGTTACTACGCGCTGCCTCCTTCACCACCGCCCTCACGCTCACCGCCTGCGGCTCGACGGTCGCCGAGCCCCCGCCGACCGCCGCGGGCGACGTCGCCTTCGTGGAGCCCTCGCCTGCCGCCGCGGGCGACGCCACCTTCGTGGAGCCCCCGCCGACCGCCGCGGGCGACGTCGCCTTCGCCGCGCCGCGCGCCGCGGACCGCGCCGCCGACCCGATGGTCCAGGCTCCCGGGACGTGTGGTGACCTGGGCCTCGGCGAGCCATTTACCCCGATCGGCGATGGGGTCGGGATGATGCTGCAGCAAGACCAGCCTGCCGTGCTGGCCGAGCTTCAGCACAACGCCGGCCACCTGCAGCGCTGCTGGCAGAGCCGGTCGAGCGAGGCGCGAGCGGGCAAGATCGTGATCCATGCCCACATCGGCGCCGATGGCCTGGTGAGGGGCCAGTGCGTCACCGAGGACACCGTCGGCGACCGCGAGCTGCTGCAGTGCGCCAACGACCTCGTCGCCATGGGGCGCTACCCCAAGCTCGGCGATGAGACCGTAGACGTCGTGATCCCCCTTCACTTCTGGGGAGGGGAGGGCTGACACTCCAGCGCCTCGGTTGAGGGGGTCCAAAGGGCCATCGCGCCCAGGGTGGGCAGGGCCAGCGCGCTGAGGCCACCGCAGAGCGCCAGCACCGCCGCCCGTCGGGGGCTGCGGTGGCGGCGGTCGAGCACCGCGCGCACCCGGGCCCCCAACGAGGGCCCACCCAGACCGAGCCCCGGCCCGGAGGCTGGCGCCACGGAGAGCAGCAGCGCGGCGTAGTCCGAGGGGCGCGCCCCGGCGGCGAGCGCGGCGTCATCGGCGGCGTGCTCGGCCTCGGCCGCGACCCGCGCGCGGGCCCACCACACCGCCGGGTGAAACCAGAAGACGACCTGCACCAGCCCTGTCGCCAGATGCACCAGCCAGTCGCCGCGACGGATGTGGGCGCGCTCATGGGCCAGGATCGCGTCGAGCGCCGGGGGCGCCCAGCCCTTGGCCGCGGCGGGCAGCAGCACGACCGGTCGCCATGTCCCCCAGGTGATCGGCCCGTGTAGCCCCTCGACGAAGCGCAGGCCGGGGT